>CAZLJN010000256.1:0-3942 GCA_964559815.1 uncultured Propionibacteriaceae bacterium | reverse complement strand
GATTCAGATTGACGCTGTCGGCGCCCAGTGTCACTGAGCTGGGCAGGTCGGCCTCGTTGGTGATGGTGCGGTCCACCTCGCCCACCGAGCCCGGGTTGGGGATGAGGTGGGTGGCCGCCATCACGACGGCGACGATGGTCGCCGGGACGAACAACGGCGGACGTCCGTAGCGAGCGCCGAGCACGCCGGTGATCCCGAGCGCGGCCAGCACTGCCCCCAGATAGGCCAGCGGCGTGGCCGGCAGGCCGAAGAAGATGTTGAGCAGCAGCACTCCAGCGATGAAGGAACCGGCCAGACTCAGCCCGACGCCCCACAGCCGCCAGTTGCGCGGCGGGCGGGGTTGGGCCGGAACTGCAGGCAGCATCGGCTGATTGTCGCTGACCAGTCGGTCGGACGGGTCGGTGTACGGCTGCTGCCAGGTGGGGGTGGTTGCGACCTGCTCGAAACCGGGCACCTGCTGTTCACCCAGCCGCACCCGCCACGCCTCGGCGGCCCGCTCGAACGGGGTCGGTTCGGCCTGGGTGATGTGCGCGGCCTGCCGCGGACGGAACACCACCGCCCACAGGATCAGGCCGATGACGGCGGCCGGCACCAGGGCCGGCCCGATGCCGGTGGCCCAGGCGGTGACCGCGACGATCAGCACGACCAAGGCTGCCAGCCAGCCGATCGGCCAGCGCCGAAGCAGGGGGACGGCCTTGGGGAGCGGGCCGAACTCCTCGCCCTCCCGGGGCATGACCAGCAGGCCGGCCAGATAGAGCGCTGCCCCCAGGCCGGCGAAGATGATGGTGGTGATCACGATGATCGCCCGAACCCCACCCACCGGGATGCCTAGGCGTCGAGCGACGCCGGCGCACACGCCCGCGAACACCGCCCCCTGGCGGGGCCGGTTCAGTACGGGGAGGTTCTCGGGCACATCACCATTCAACGTGGTCGGCAGGGCTTCGGGAATCGGGGATGGCCCCTGATGTGGCCCTGAATCGGGGTGGGGGATCTGCCGGGCCGGTAACGGTTGGATAACGGGTGTTGACGATGGGAGCGCTTTCATCGTTGAATGGCGGCAGACCATAAGAGCGCTCTCATAGCTCGTGGTCAGGCATCGGGCGACACCGAGGGTCGCCCAAGACGAAGGAGTCAATATGCGTTCATCCTTGATGCGCGGGGCCGCGGCGATGGCTGGCCTGGCGCTCTTGGTCACCGGATGTTCCAGCGGTGGAACACCAGCGACCGCCCCCGCTCAGGGAGGAGGCGACGAGAAGGTCACCCTCACTGTCGCAACCTTCAACGAGTTCGGCTACGAGGACCTCTACGCCGAGTACACCAAGCTTCACCCGAATGTCACCATCGTTCCGAAGAAGGCAGCCACCTCGAACGAGGCGCGGGAGAACTACTTCAACAAGCTCGCCGCCGGCTCGGGCCTGTCCGACATCGAGGCGATCGAGGTCGATTGGCTCCCCGACGTCATGCAGACCGCCGACAAGCTGACCGATCTCTCCGGTGATGATGTCAAGGGACGCTGGCTCGACTGGAAGGCCGCGGCGGCCACCACTCCCGACGGCCGGCTGGTCGGCTACGGCACCGACATCGGCCCGCAGGCCGTGTGCTACCGCGCTGATCTGTTCAAGAAGGCCGGCCTGCCGACCGATCGCGCAGAGGTCGCCAAGGCGCTGGGCACCACCTGGGACGACTACTTCAACCTCGGCAAGCAGTTCGTTGCCAAGTCCAACGGTGTGGCCTGGTTCGACTCGGCCGATGCGATCGCGCAGGGCCAGATCAACCAGATGCCCAACGCCTTCTCGTCCTCCGACAAGGAAGAAGTCCTGATTCCGCTGGATCAGAACCAGCCGGTCAAGGACATGTACACCTCGATCCTCAAGGCCTCTGAGAACGACAAGCTGTCGGCGCATCTCCAGCAGTGGCAGCAGGACTGGACGAACGCGTTCCAGAAGGGCAAGTTCGCCACCATGCTGTGCCCGGGCTGGATGCTGGGTGTCATTGAGGGCAACGCCAAGGGCGTCAAGGGTTGGGACATCGCCAACGCGTTCCCCGGTGGCGGTGGCAACTGGGGTGGCTCCTACCTCACCGTGCCCGCGCAGGGTGCGCACGCTCAGGCCGCTCGTGACCTGGCCGCCTGGCTGACCGCTCCCGAGCAGCAGATCACTGCCTTCAAGGCCAAGGGCACCTTCCCGAGCCAGGTGGCGGCCCTCAGCAGCCCGGATCTGCTCGGCGTGAAGGACCCGTTCTTCAACGACGCCCCGACCGGCCAGATCCTTGCCGACCGCGCCAAGGCCGTCACCGTGAACCCGTTCAAGGGCCCGCAGTACTTCGCCGTTCGCCAGGTTCTGTCTGACGCCATCAACCGCGTCGACGTGACCCGCAAGCAGACGGCGGACCAGTCGTGGGCTCAGGCCGTCAAGGAGTTCAACGCGCTCGGCTGAGCCGTCCGAACTCGCCGTGGGCGGGGTGAGCGCATCGCCCCGCCCACATCTCATCACTTCGGCCGAACGAAGGAATGATCCCCATGACGTGGAGGCAACGCCTCAGTCGGTGGGACGTACGCAGTGCGCCCTACCTCTACATCGCCCCCTTCTTTCTCCTGTTCCTCCTGGTCGGGCTGTTCCCGCTGCTCTACACCGGGTGGGTTGCGCTCAACAAGTGGAGCCTGGTCACCGGCGACCAGGGCTTCATCGGGCTGACGAACTTCCAATACGTCCTGCAGCAGCCGCGGTTCTGGGACGCGGTGACCAACACCTTCAGCATCTTCCTGCTCTCATCGGTGCCGCAGATCCTCCTGGCGATCTTCATCGCCGCGATGCTGGACGCGAACCTCCGCGCGAAGACCTTCTGGCGGATGGGCGTACTGGTGCCCTACGTGGTGGCGCCGGTCGCCGTCTCGCTGATCTTCGGCCAACTCTTCGCCGACGAGTCCGGCGTGGTCAACACGATCCTCACCTCGATCGGGCTGGACCCCATCGGCTGGCACTCCGACCGCCTCTGGTCGCATGTCGCCATCGCCACCATGGTGAACTTCCGCTGGACCGGCTACAACGCATTGATCTTCCTGGCCGCGATGCAGGCCATCCCTCGCGACATCATCGAAGCGGCGGTGGTCGACGGCGCCACCCGCTGGCGCACCTTCATCAACGTGACCATCCCACAGCTGCGTCCCACGATCATCTTCGTGGTCATCACCTCCACCATCGGAGGGCTCCAGATCTTCGATGAGCCCCGCATGTTCGACAACTTCGGACTCGGTGGGCCGGACCGTGAATGGATGACGGTCACCATGTACCTCTACGAACTGGGCTGGAACACCCAGCGGAACCTGGGACGTGCGTCCGCCGTCGCCTGGCTGCTGTTCGTGATCATCGTCGTGATCACGCTGCTCAACTACTTGATCACCAGGCGCATCGCCAGTAGCGACGCCCGCCCGAAACGAAAGGCGGTGGCGAAGTGACTGCGGAGTCGATGGCCGAGCAGTTGGCCGGCAAAGGGGCGGCGCGTGCTGTTCGCCGCCGCAAGCACAAGGGCAACCGGATGGAGAACGGCGTCCGGCGTCCCGGTTGGAGGACCTACCTCGTCCTGGGACTGGTGGTGCTGATCTCGGTCATCCCGCTCTACTACACCTTCCTGCTGGCCAGTTCGACGGCGGAATCCATCGCCCGCAACCCGATTCCCTCCCTGGTGCCGCAATCGCATTTCATCGAGAACGTCGGTCGGGTGCTGTCGGCCGGGATCGGCTTCTGGCCGGCGCTGTTGAACTCGATCATCGTCGCGGTGATCACGGCGGTATCGGTGGTCTTCTTCTCCACCTTGGCCGGCTACTCGTTCGCGAAGCTGCGCTTCCGTGGGCGGAACTGGCTGCTGGCCTTCGTCATCGGCACCATGGCGGTGCCGACGCAGCTGGGCATCATCCCGTTGTTCATCATCATGTCCAAGCTCGGC
>CAZLJN010000255.1:0-3944 GCA_964559815.1 uncultured Propionibacteriaceae bacterium | reverse complement strand
GGTCTCCTGGTCGGAGTCGAGCGGCTCCTCGCCGAGGGCGACGGCCGCGGCATCGTCGAGGTTGGCGTCGAAGCCCTCAATGCTGTTGGAGCCTTGGATGTTGCGGGCGAATGACAGCCGTCGCAGCGATCCGCTCCACCGCTTGGGTTCGTGCAAGAAGTAGCGCAACCGTTTGCGGAGGTCGTCAATGTCGGCGATGACCGCGAGCTCGCGATCGCCCAGTTCACATGATGCAAAGATCATTTCAAACCTCCTTCGTGATGTTTATTTTACATCACCCGTCAAGGAGGGAAGGCTTCGGGATCCGGCCTACTCGCCCAGGCGGCGCGGCAGTACCTGTTCCTTGGTGGGATCGGACGGGTTCCAGGCCCGGCGCAGGCCGAAGGTGCGGCGCGCACCCGGGGTGATCAATGCGACCAGGGCGTCGATGTCGCCGCCGAGGCGATCCAGCGCGCCGACGATGTCGAACGACAGACCGCCGGCCACCCAATCGGCGTCGTCGGCGACCAGTTCGATCAGGTCGGCACGATTGTCGTCACCGGAGGCGACCCGCGGCAGATGGACGCGTCCGGCCTCATCGAAGACGGCGATCGGCACCCCCTGTCGGGCGATCTGCCACAGCGGCTCATGCCAGCCCAATGGACGTCCGGCCACGGCCCGGCGCAGCCCGACGCTGACTTGGGAGACGTACCACTTCACCGTCGACATCAGCGAAGGGAAGTCGCTGAGCAGTCCGAAGACTGCCTTGGGATCGTCGATCGGGTTCTCGGTGGCGAAGAGGATCTTGGCCGGTCGCGCCGTCCACGGGCTGTAGCGCAGCAGCCCGGCGATGGTGGTGTAGACCGCAGCCTTCGCAGTGAGGTGGTCTGCCTCGTCCGGGCCGCCGAAGTTACCCGACCAGGTGGCCCGCGCGAACACGCTTTCGGCGTCGAACTGGTCGACCTGCGCCCAGGTGAGCGCCTCTTCGCCGCTGGCCGATTCCAGGGTGGGACCGTCGGAGTGGGCGTAGTGCAGCACGGCCGTCGGCGAGGCCACCACCAGGTGGGACGGACCGTCGTACCAGTCGGCCCAGGAGATGGTCAGTTCCGGCCACACCTGGACGAACTCAGCCGCGGTCTGCCAGGCGCGTGCGGCAATCGCGTCTGGCTGCAGTTGCTCCGCCATCGCGTCCATCACTTCCCGAGTGCGTCACTTCAGACTATCGGGTGCCGCCCGGCCGGTCGGGCGGCAACTGAGGATTGCCGCCTGGCTCAGGCGGCGCGACGCGAACCCGGGCGGCGGCTGCGGCCCTGACGGGAGAAGGCCGCCGCACCATGCGTGGATGAGCCCGCACGCGAGCCGCTGCTCGACCGTGCGGACGTCGAGGACGCCCCTGCCGGACGACCGCCGGAGGCTGATCCGCTGGTGCGCTTCGGGGTGCGATTGCCACCACCGCGATTGCCACCGGCACGGTTGGTCGAGCGCGGCGCGCGTCCGGAGTTGTCACCGCTGGTGTCGGTGCCCCGACGTGCGGCGGCGGCCGGAGCCTGATCGGGGGCGACGAGGTCGGCGGCCGGTCCGGCGAGTTCGCGGACGACGGCGTCACCGGCGCGCACCGGGGCCGGGGCGACCGAGATCTTCGCCGCGCGGGCGAGGGCCTGGAAGTCGCGGCGCTGCTCGGGCAGGACGAGGGTGACCACGTCACCGGCGTTGCCGGCGCGGGCGGTGCGTCCGGAGCGGTGCAGGTAGGCCTTGTGCTCGGCCGGCGGATCGACGTGAACGACCAGTTCGACATCGTCGACGTGGATGCCACGCGCGGCGATGTCGGTGGCCACCATCACCCGGACGGCGCCGTCAGCGAAGGCCTTCAGGCCACGCTCGCGGGCGTTCTGCGACAGGTTGCCGTGCAACTCGACCGCGGGCGTGCCGTCGGCGGTGAGCTCGCGGGCGAGCTTGCGGGCCTGATGCTTGGTGCGGGTGAAGAGCAGGCGCCGTCCCTCGCCGGAGGCGAGTTCCTGAACGACGCGGCGCTTCTGGCCGGGGTCGGCCACCAGCAGGACGTGGTGGGTCATCGCCGCGACCGGGGAGGACGCGTCGTCAACGCTGTGCTCCAGCGGACGCGACAGGAAGCGCTTCACCAGGGTGTTCACGCCGTTGTCGAGGGTGGCCGAGAACAGCAGCCGCTGGCCGTTGCCGGGAGTAGCGGCCAGGATGCGGGTGACGCCGGGGAGGAAGCCGAGGTCGGCCATGTGGTCGGCCTCATCCAGCACGGTGATTGCCACGTCCGAGAGGCGCAGGTGGCCCTGGGCCATCAGGTCTTCGAGGCGACCGGGGGTGGCGACGACGATGTCGACGCCTTGGCGCAGACGGCGGACCTGTCCGGACTGGTTCACGCCGCCGAAGATGGTGGTGACGTTGAGGCCGGCGGCCTGAGCGAGGGGCTCGATGGTGGCCACGATCTGGTTGACCAGCTCGCGGGTGGGCGCCAGCACCAGGCCGCGGGGAGCGCCGGGACGGGCGCGTCCGGGCAGACCGGCGGGGACGAGGTTGGCCAGCCGGGAGACCAGCGGCAGCGAGAAGGCCAGGGTCTTACCGGAGCCGGTGCGGCCGCGGCCGAGCACGTCACGTCCGGCCAGGGTGTCGACCAGGGTCGCCTGCTGGATGGGGAACGGGCTGCCGATGCCCCGCTGGAACAGCGAGTTGGTGAGTTCGGCGGGGACGCCGAGGGCGGTGAAAGAGGTCAGGGCACGATCAGGTGATTCGATGACAGACAAGAAGAAACTGCTCTCAAGAGATGTTGGTTCACCACGGTCCAGGGCGAGGATTCTCCTCCCCTATTGGGGCCATCAGCGCGAGGCGCTCGGAGTGCTCGTATGTGGTGCGATGTAGGGACGCGACTGCCGCGTCACCCGTCCAGTGTCGCACACCGACCGGTGTTGGCCCGCATCGGCAGGACGAGGCGGCCTGTCGAGGACGCGGCCTGTGGGTAACTGAACGAGTTCGCCCAAGGTGTGGATAACCCCCACTTCCGGCGTGAACGGTGCACTCGGTTTGTGTCAGTCTGGGGCCTTACCCCGCCCCGGGAGGCTTCATGGCATCACCCCGCAAGACCTTCGCCGTCCTCGCAGTCCTTGCCGTCGGCCTGTCGATGCTGGCCGGCTGTACACCGGCCAACCCAGACGGCCAACCCACCTACTCCTGCACCCCCGACGACGGCAGCAGCCCGTATGCCTGCGCCAAAGTCCAATACGACGCCAAAGCCAAAGAAGCCGCCCTCTACACCGAAGCCGAACAGGTGTACCGCAAATTCTTCGCCGAAGAAGAACGCATCTACCGCGCCGGAGGCATCACCGAACCCTCCCCCGCACTACTGGAGACTGCTACCGGCAAGTACCTCGACGACTCGATGGCGATCTATCGCAACCTGAACCAGCGTGGATTGCGCATCGTGAGCGGCAGTTCTGCGTTGGTGTGGGTTCGGCGCGCTCCGAAGGCAACCGCCCAAGGCTCCGTCGTGGCGCTCAAGTCATGCAAAGACAGCAGCAACGAGGCCATGGCGGTCGGAGATGCCAAGCCAACATTCGGCCGCGTGGTCCAGGAGACCGCCTACTTCATGAGAGTTGGTCCTGCCCTCAAGATCGGATTGTCGAGTTCCGAGGTGGTCAAGTCATGTTGAGACGATTCGCCGGAGTCGCCGTGCTGGTACTCATGGGCATGCCCTGGCTGGCACCAATGCCCGCAGCGGCCAACCCCACCGCTGGCGCAGACGACAACATGATTTGGGGTCGCAACGCAGACAACGAAGACGCCGACCCCGATGACGACGGTGGCGGCAACCCGCCCGCGCCGCCCGCCACTCCGCCCGATCCTCTTGACGCGTTGTGTGTCGAGCATGGAATCACTAACACGGACAAGGCGTGGTGCCTCCACCGCAAACCCGCCGAACCCACCGACCCAGCCCCCAG
>CAZLJN010000254.1:0-3956 GCA_964559815.1 uncultured Propionibacteriaceae bacterium | reverse complement strand
CCGCTGGACGGGGATCGGTGAGCTGGTCGGTGATGTCGCCAAAGACCTGGGCACGTTGCTGCGCCAGGAAATCGAGTTGGCCAAGGTCGAGGCCCAGGAGACCGGCCGACGGGTCGCGATCGGCGTCGTGCTGTGGGCAGTCGCAGGCATGGCCGTGATGTTCGTCCTGCTGTTCGCGTCAGTGGCCCTGTGGCTGGCCGCGGCCACTCAGCTCGGCATCGTCGGCGCGGCCTTGTCGGTCGCCCTGGTGTGGCTGATCGTCGGCGCCGTACTGCTGGCGCTGGGCTGGCCCATCTTCACCAGCCTGCGCGGCCTGCCCCAAACGGTCGAGACCGTGAGCCAGATCCCCCATGCACTCAATCCCAGTCAGGAGACCACATCATGACCGCAAGTGCCGATCAACTGCGTGAGCAGATCGAACACACCCAAGCCACCCTCGCCGACGACGTCGATGCCTTGGCCGACCGGGCCAACCCGGCTCACATCGCCCGCCGCAAGATCAACCGGGTCACCGACGCCGGACGTCGGTTCCTCGACCGGATCGTCGGCCGGGCCGTCGATATGGCCGGCGCCGTGCAGCGCGGTGGCGAGCGCGCCGCCGGTGCGGTGGAGGACATTCCCCGTCAGACACGCGAGCAGCTGCAGGGCAGCCCGCTGGCCGCCGGTGCCGTGGCATTCGGCGTCGGCGTGCTGCTGGCGGCCGCCTTCCCCGCGAGCCGGACCGAGACCCGGCTTGCCGGCGAGGTGCAGGACAACGCCGAGGCACTCATGGAGCCGGTCCAGCAGGCCGCGCGCGACGTCGTCGACCACCTCGCTGAACCCGTCCAGCGAATGGCCGAGGACGTGAGCTCGAGCGCGGCTGACGCCGTTCAACGAGTGGCCGACGAGACCAACCCCTCCGGTTCGGACGGACACTCCACCCAGGGGTAGTTCCCCGAACGCCCCCACGAGAGAAGGCTGTGTTGCCGGTCCCCCCGGCAACACAGCCTTCGTCCTTCGTCGCGCGGTGCGCGGGCTCAGTGGTTGCGCAGCGCGTCGATGAGTTCCTCGCGGCGCATTCGTGAGCGCCCCGGAATATCGAGTTCCTTGGCCCGCTGCCGAAGTTCGGCGACGGTTCGTTCGTCGTAGTCGGCTGCGGTGGCGCCCCGATGGCCCACCTCGCTGCGGGACGTCTTGGCCGCCGCGTTGGCGATGCGCGCCGCCTTCTCTTTGCTGGCGCCGTCGTCGCGCAGCGCTTCGTACAGTTCGGGATCCTTCACCGAAGGGCCGGGGTTTCGCTGGGGCATGGCTGCCTCCTCTCAGGTTGGTAGCAGACCGGTACCCGGCCGGGGTGCACTCACACGACCGTGTGGCTGGAGAACCCCACCGAGGGCCGCGGAACCCCACCCAGGTGGACGAACGCATGAACGAGTCGTCGCCACCGTCGGCGCGCTGACCCAGTTTCCAGGCGAGGCACGACGGGTATCAGGACACCGAACCACACCAAAGGAGTAACCATGGCTGACAAGGGACTTGAGGATCTCTTCAACGAGACTCTCGAAGACATCTACTACGCCGAGCAGGAGATCCTGATCGCGCTGCCCGAAATGCAGGAGGCGGCGGAGTCCGAAGAGCTTCGCGCCGGCTTCGCCCATCACCGGGAGGAGACCGAGGGGCAGATCAGGCGCCTGGAGCAGGTGTTCGGCCTGCTCGGTTCGGCGCCGCGCTCCAAGCGTTGCGATGGCATCGAGGGGATCCTCAAGGAAGGTCGAAGTGTGCTGCGCCAGTTCAGTGGCACGTCCGCCGGCGACGCCGGCCTGATCGCTTCCGCCCAGGCCGTCGAACACTACGAGATCACTCGGTACGGGACGCTGCGCCGCTGGGCGCAGATGCTGGGTCTGGAAGAGGCAGCCCAACTGCTCGGCGACACCTTGGCCGAGGAGTCGGCTACCGATGACCTGCTGACCAAGATCGCCGACAAGTCGGTGAACATGAAGGCGGCCGAGGCCTTCTAGACGGTGGCGCAGAAGTGGCCGGGATCGCATGCGATCCCGGCCACTTTCACGTGCGGGCGGAGCGGGCCGGTCAGCTGGCCTGGTCCAGCTCCATCTCGTCCCGCAACCGAGCGAGGATGGCGCGCAGCAGGCGCGATACCTGCATCTGGGAGACCCCGAGTGCGTCGCCGATCTGGCTTTGGCTCAGCCCCTCGACGAACCGCCAATTCAGGATGTCACGCTCTCGCTCACACAAGACGTCCAGGGCCTGGTGGAGGGACAGCCGGTCCGGCAGCGAGGCCATCAGCGGGTCTTCGGTCGGCATGGTGTCGACGAAGCTCGCCTCGGCATCCCGACCGTCGGCCGGCGCGTCCAGTGACAGTGGCCGCTGGCTCGCGCCGGCGTAGAGGCATTCCTCCACCTCCTTGACCTCGTGGTGGCTGGCCTGGGCCAACTCATCCAGGCGCGGGGGGCGTCCGAGCTGCTGCTCCAACTCACGGCGGACCTCGGTGACCTTGAGGCGGCGCTCCTGGATCGAGCGCGGTGGACGCACCATCCACGAGTGATCGCGGAAGTAGCGCTTCAGTTCCCCCGAGATGGTGGGCACCGCGAAGGAGAGGAATGGACGCTCGGCGTCGAGGCGGAATCGCTCCACCGCCCCGATCAGCGCCATTCGGGCGACTTGGACCAGATCATCGCGGTCGATTCCGCGATGCAGGTAGCGGTTTGCGACGGCGTCACAGACGCCCAGGTTGAGTTCGACGATTTCGGCAACGAGTTCGCGTCGCCGTTCGGTTCTATATTCATCGGAGAGGAGCCGGAGCAGGCCTTCGGTCTGCTGTTCTCGTTCGGCTGATGACAGGGCTGGCATGGGAACTCCCAAAGGGATTCACGCCCGGGGTCAGCACATTTCTAGACCGCCCCTGACACTTCGACCGTTCCACAAGAACACTGCTCTGGCAAGGCGTTATCGGTTCGCAATAGTGCTCCCCGCTGCGCGTGGGTCCTCCCGGGCGGCGGCCGGGGAACTGGTTTGGCGCGGGTGTGGACCGGGTAGCGGATCGAGGTCCCAACCACGAGAGGACCGCTCATGGCTCCCAACCTGGATTGCCCGGTGTGCGGGCGGTCGGTAGACCCGGCCGTGACACCGTTTCGCGCGGTCTTCGACGCTCAGACCTACTACTTCTCGTCCCGCCCGTGTCTGGACGCGTTCCGCCGCGACCCCGCTCACTTCGTAGGCAATACCGGGTCCTGACGGCTAGAGAGCCTCCGGCTCCTCGCCGGTCTCCAGCATGCGTTCGGCGAGGTCCCGCATCTTCACGTTGTTGTGCTGGCTCACCTGTTTCAGTCGGGCGAAAGCCTCCTCTGGTGGTAGCCGGTGGCGTTCCACCAGGATGCCGACCGCTTGGCCCACAGCACGATGACTGACGATGGCTTGTTCGAGTTGGGCCAGCCGGCCGGCCGCCGCATCGGCCGCGAGAACGCGCCGGACGGACGCGGCGAGGGCCTCGGCCAGGAGATCGGCAACGATGAGTTCATCTGCCCCGATGCGCCGCGGTTGCGGAAAACGCACCCAGGCCCTGATGTTGCTGTCGCGGTCATGGTCGACGGTGAGCAGCACCCCACGACGCCGCGATTGGGTGTCCGGGCTGGTCGTCCCTTCCAACGCCGCCAACTCCTCGGGCTCGAGTTCGGCCACGCCCAGATAGCCGCCGTCAGCGAAGGCGACCTTCTCGTGGCCGGTGTCGAGCAGGAGGATGGGTTCGCCGTCGAACAACTGTGCCAGCCCGTCCTGGGCCACCCGCATGAGTTCCTGGAGGTTCTCCGCGTCGGCGAACCGATGCGAGGTTTCCGCGGCGGTCTGCCGGCGGTGCAGAGCGTCGCGGTCCTTGGTGACGTCGCGAATGATCCGCAGGCGGGCGAGCGGATGATCCTGGTCGTCCCGCAGCGCCGCGCCGCTGGCCCGCACGGTCAGGCGTCGAC
>CAZLJN010000253.1:0-3965 GCA_964559815.1 uncultured Propionibacteriaceae bacterium | reverse complement strand
GAGCGGGCGCCGCGCCCGCCGCACCCGCGCCCGCTCCCGCGGCGCCCGCTCCGTCCGCATCCGCTCCGTCTGCACAGGGCGTCGACGTGGTGTTGCCGCAGCTGGGCGAGTCGGTGACCGAAGGCACCATCTCCCGCTGGCTGAAGGCCGTCGGTGACGAAGTCTTTGCCGACGAGCCCCTGGTCGAGGTGTCCACCGACAAGGTCGACACCGAGATTCCGGCCCCGTCCTCCGGCGTGCTGTTGGAGATCCGCGTCGGTGAGGACGCCGTCGCCCCGGTCGGTGCGGTCCTGGGAGTGATCGGCGCTGCCGGTGCCGCACCCGCTCCGGCTCCCGCTGCCGCCGCCCCGGCTCCGGCTGCTGCGCCGGCGCCTGCCGGCTTCAGCCTGCCCAGCGCTCCGGGCGCTCCGGCGGCCGCTCCGGCTCCCGTCGCTGCCCCGGCCCCCGTCGCTGCTCCGGCTCCGGTCGCTGCTCCGGCTCCGGTCGCTGCCCCGGCACCGGTCGCCGCGCCGACACCCGCTCCCGTTGCCCCGGCTCCGGTCGCTCCGGCGTCCGCCCCGGTGGCGCCGCGCACCGAATCCGACGGTGAGGTCTACGTCACTCCGCTGGTGCGCAAGATGGCCGAGGCCAACGGCGTGGCCCTGTCCGAGATCACCGGCACCGGCGTCGGCGGGCGAATCCGCAAGCAGGACGTCCTGGCTGCCGCCGAGGCCAAGAAGGCTGCGGCCGCCCCGGCCGCCAGCGCCCCGGCTGCTGCCGCGTCGGTCGTCGCACCGAGCCCGGACGCCGCCAAGCGCGGCACCACCGAGAAGATGAGTCGGCTGCGCGCCACCATCGCCAAGCGCATGGTGGAGTCGCTGCAGGTCTCCGCGCAGCTGACCGCCACCGTCGAGGTCGACCTGACCAATGTCGCCAAGCTGCGCGCCAAGGTGAAGGACGAGTTCACCGCTCGCGAGGGCGTCGGCCTGACCTACCTGGCGTTCATCGCCAAGGCCACCACCGAGGCACTGAAGCAGTTCCCCAAGGTGAACGCCACCATCGACGCCGAAGCCGGCACGATCACCTACGCCGACGCCGAGCACCTGGGCATCGCGGTCGACACCGAGCGCGGCCTGCTGGTTCCGGTGATCGCCAACGCCGGTGACCTCAGCGTCCCCGGCCTGGCCAAGAAGATCGCCGACCTGGGTGCCCGCACCCGCAACAACCAGGTCACCCCGGACGAGCTGTCCGGCGGCACCTTCACCATCACCAACTACGGGTCGGCCGGCACCCTGTTCGACACCCCGATCATCAACCAGCCGCAGGCCGCCATCCTGGGCACCGGTGCATTGGTGAAGCGTCCGATGGTGGTCAACGACCCCAAGCTCGGCCAGATCATCGCGGTCCGCGACATGATGTACCTGTCGCTGTCCTACGACCACCGCCTGGTGGACGGCGCGGACGCGGCTCGCTTCCTGTCCTTCCTCAAGGATCGCCTGGAGGCGGGCGCCTTCGAGGTCTAGGAGTTCGGTCGGCCCAGTTCTGCTGTGGACCGTGATCGGCGGGAACGCCGGTGACGGTCCACAGTTGCGTTCAGCGCTCTTCGGCGGCCGCGGCCCGGTGTCGTGCGACCCGGTGCCGTGCGGCCAGAACTCGGGCAGCATCACTACGCAGCCAATCATCCGCTCCCGACAGGGGCACCCCCACTACATTTGGGGGATGACAAGCGCTGCGATCGACCCCGTCGGCGAATTGGAGTTCAACTATGTGGGGATCGCCGATACGCCGCCGACGCTGACCGACTACCGCGACGCGTGGCAGCTGCAGCGGGAGGTGCACGCCGTGGTCGCCGCGGCGCAGCGTCCGCCACAGGTGTTGTTCGTGGAGCATCCGGCCGTCTACACCGCCGGACGCCGCACCGAGCCGCATGAGCGACCCGCCGACGGCACCGAGGTGATCGACGTCGATCGAGGCGGGAAGATCACCTACCACGGCCCCGGCCAGCTGGTCGGCTACCCGATCATTCCGCTGACGTTCCGAGTGGGCGTGGTCGACTACGTCCGCCGGGTCGAGGAGGCTCTGATCCGACTCCTCGCCGGCTACGGCATCCCCACCGGACGGGTCGCCGGGCGCACGGGGGTGTGGCTGGCCGCCGACGGCGAGCGACCCGAGCGGAAGATCGCCGCCATCGGGATCCGGGTGGCCAAGCGCACCACCATGCACGGCTTCGCCCTCAACGTCGCGGCCGACTTGGCCGATTTCGACAAGATCGTGCCCTGCGGCATCGACGACGCCGGGGTCACCTCCATCGAGGCAGAGTTGGGCCACGCCCCCAGCCTGCTTCAGGTGGCTGCTGATCTGGAGCCGCATCTGGCCGCCTTGCTCGACTTCAGCCCGTACGTCCCCTCCCCCGATCTGGACGACCTCGCGTCCGCCTCCACCACGTCGCAGCCGACGATCACCTACGGGCTGACCGTGCCCGCCACCACCTCGACATAGACGACCAGCCAGTGGCCCCAGCCTGGCGGTGGAGACTCGGCGGACTCAGCGTCCGATTCCGGCGGCGATGATGCTGGTGACCACCACCGAGGTGATGGTCACAGTGGCAAAGCCGGCGACGATCATCTTCGGCAGGATCACGGCCTCGATCGCGGCGACTTCATCCGGAGTCTCACCGGCACCCTTGGCAGCTTCCTGCGACAGGATCATCGTTCCCGGGAAGCCGAACAGCGAGGTCAGGCCGATCGCTACCGACATCGGCACCGAGTAACCCACCAGCTTGCCGACGGCCGCTGAGAACAGCACGATCCCGACCACGCCGAAGAAGAAAGCCAACACCAACGGCAGCGCCAGCGCCGCCAGATCAGCGGGCCGCAAGGTGGCCAGTGGACCGAAGACCATGATCATGATGGCCAGCATCATCAGGCCGAAGGCGTCGATGCCGCTGAGGACGGAGGCCTTGAACACACCGACAGTGCGCAGGGTGATGCCGAAGATCAAGGCCATCACAAAAGTGTTCAGCACCCCATTGGTGAGGTTGTTGATACCGATACTGAGAAGGACCACCACGCCGACACTGAACAGGGTGCCAGGCGTCGTCTGCAGGAACGACGGCAGCTTGCCGCTGCTGGCCGGCCCCGCTTCCTGCGGGGTCGGAACCTCCAAGCGTCCGGCCCGATACTCCTCCTTCAGCCGGGCGGCCTCCTTGCGCAGGATGATCGAGGTGAGCGGGAAGCCGATCAAGCCCTGGAGCGCCGCGATCAGAACGGGGAATGCAGCCACATTGGTCAGCCCGACCCCGAGAGCGGCCTCTTGGACGATCAGCACCGAGATGGTCGCCCCCGACAACGCGCCGGTTCCGGCGATCACGAAGTCGCGGATGCTGGCGGTGCCGACCTGCACCAGCTCGGCGTAGTCCGCCGGACTGCGCACGGCCCCGAAGATGAGTCCCCCGACCGCCAGCAACACACCGATCCCGACAACCGTGGCGATGCCGATCAGCAGCGTCCGCCACTGCTTCTTGAAGTCGTCGAGGCTGATCATGGTGCCGAGGTGGACGATGATGAAGCCGACCACCACTCCTGCCAAGGACAGCAGGGAGGACGACTGCAGCAGATCCGTCGGGAACAGCCCGGTCATGAATCCGACGAGGAAGATCAACGACGCGACGAACAGGCTCGACAACAGCGAGCGCGTCTTCTTCGCCACCCAATCGCTGACGGTCCACACCAGCATGACCACTACGAAAGCGAGGACTGGATTCATGCCTTATCTCCTTCATCCTGCGGCTGTTGCCGTCGTTGTCGTTCCTCGGCGCCGGGCGACGATGCCCCGCGAAGTTCAGGTAGTTGCGGCGCTGTCCGGGTGGTGCCGCGACAGCAGGATCACGCCCGAGATCGCGACCACGGCGAACACGGCCATGACGGCGACGGCTGCGGGATCCTTCATCAGGTACACGCCCTCCCCCAGGACGGCCACCCCGAACG
>CAZLJN010000252.1:0-3973 GCA_964559815.1 uncultured Propionibacteriaceae bacterium | reverse complement strand
GACCTGACGGGCCAGCAGGATGTGTTCGCGGGTTTGCGGCATCGGGCCGTCAGCAGCGGAACAGACCAGAATGGCGCCATCCATCTGAGCAGCGCCGGTAATCATGTTCTTGACGTAGTCGGCGTGACCCGGGCAGTCAACGTGAGCGTAGTGACGCTTCTCGGTCTGGTACTCGACGTGGGCGATCGAAATCGTGATACCACGCTGACGCTCTTCGGGCGCCTTGTCGATCTGATCGAACGCCGAAACCGCGTTGAGCTCGGGGTACTTGTCGTGGAGCACCTTCGTAATCGCCGCGGTGAGCGTGGTCTTGCCGTGGTCGATATGCCCGATGGTGCCGATGTTGCAGTGCGGCTTGGTCCGCTCGAACTTGGCCTTTGCCACTTGGGCTCCTTTTCGGATGGTCGCCACGCGGGCTCGCGGGGCGTTACTGATTCTTTGACTGCATGGTCACGGTCCGGGCCTTAGGGCACGGACCATGCCAAGTTTTCTCTACCGTGATGCCTGAGGTCAAACTCAGGCGCCGCCGCGTCCCTTCGCGATGATCTCGTCGGCAACCGACTTCGGGCATTCGCCGTAGGAGTCGAATTCCATCGAGTAGGACGCCTGGCCGGAGGTCTTCGACCGGAGGTCGCCGACGTAGCCGAACATCTCGCTCAGGGGCACCAGGGCGCGGACGACCTGGTTGCCGTGGGCCTCGGTCATGGACTGCACGTGGCCGCGGCGGCTGTTGATGTCGCCGATGACCGTACCGAGGTAGTCCTCGGGGGTGGTCACCTCGACGGCCATCAGGGGCTCGAGCAGGGCCGGGTCGGCCTTGCGCGCAGCCTCCTTGAAGACCATGGAGCCGGCGATCTTGAAGGCGAGCTCGGAGGAGTCGACGTCGTGGTAGGCGCCGTCGAGCAGCGTCACCTTGATGTCCTCCACCGGGTAGCCCGCCAGCGGGCCGAAGGCCATGGCCTCCTTGATGCCCTGGTCGACAGCGGGGATGTACTCCTTGGGGATGCGACCGCCGGTCACGGCGTTGACGAACTCGTACCCCTTGCCGGCTTCCTGCGGCTCGAGGGCGATGATCACCTTGCCGTACTGGCCCGAACCACCCGACTGCTTCTTGTGGGTGTACTCGACCTTCTCCACCGGGCGGCGGAGGGTCTCGCGGTAGGCCACCTGCGGCTTGCCGATGTTGGCCTCGACCTTGAACTCCCGCTTCATGCGGTCGATCATCACCTCGAGGTGGAGCTCGCCCATCCCGGCGATGATGGTCTGCCCGGTCTCCTCGTCGGTGTGGACGCGGAAGGTCGGGTCCTCCTCCGCCAGCCGCTGGATCGCGGTGGACAGCTTCTCCTGGTCGGACTTGGTCTTCGGCTCGATGGCCTGCTCGATCACCGGCGCCGGGAAGTCCATGCTCTCCAGCACGACCTGATTGGCCGGGTCACACAGCGTCTCGCCGGTGGTGGTGTCCTTCAGGCCCATCACCGCCACGATCATGCCGGCACCGATCTGGTCGATCTCCTCACGCTTGTTGGCGTGCATCTGGTAGATCTTGCCGATCCGCTCCTTGCGGCCCTTGGTGGAGTTGATCACCTGCGAGCCGGCCTTCAGCACACCGGAGTAGACCCGGATGTAGGTCAGCTTGCCCAGGTGCGGGTCGGCCGCGATCTTGAACGCCAGCATCGACAGCGGATCGTCGTTGGACGGGTGCCGCTCGATGACCTCGTCGGGGTGGCCCGGCTTGAAGCCCTTGATCGCCGGGATGTCCAGCGGCGAGGGCAGGTAGTCGAGCACGGCGTCCAGCATCGGCTGCACGCCCTTGTTCTTGAACGAAGTGCCACAGATCACCGCGGTGATATTGCTGGCCAGAACCGCACGACGGACCGCCGCCTTGATCTGCTCGGACGTGATCGGATCGCCGCCCTCTTCAGCCTCCAGCCACGCCTCGGCGAACTCGTCGTCGTGGTCGGCCAACAGATGGATGAGCTCTTCACGAGCGGTCGCGGCGGCCTCAGCCATGTCGGCCGGGATCTCCTCGACGGTGTAGTCCTCACCAATCTTGGTCTCGCCACGCCACATCAGCGCACGCATGCCGACCAGGTCGACAACACCCTGGAAGTTCGCCTCGGCGCCGATCGGCAGCTGCAGCACCGCTGCGACCGCGTTGAGGCGCTCGCGAATGGTCTTCACGCAGTAGTCGAACGAGGCGCCGGTGCGGTCGAGCTTGTTGACGTAGCAGATCCGCGGCACGCCGTACTTGGTGGCCTGACGCCACACGGTCTGGCTCTGCGGCTCCACGCCGGCGACACCGTCGAACACAGCCACGGCACCGTCGAGGACGCGCAGCGAGCGCTCCACCTCGACGGTGAAGTCGACGTGCCCCGGGGTGTCGATGATGTTGATCTGGGTGCCCTTCCAGAAACAGGTCGTGGCAGCCGAGGTGATCGTGATGCCGCGCTCCTGCTCCTGCT
The DNA here is from genome assembly GCA_964559815.1 of uncultured Propionibacteriaceae bacterium. Classification (GTDB taxonomy): domain Bacteria; phylum Actinomycetota; class Actinomycetes; order Propionibacteriales; family Propionibacteriaceae; genus Propionicimonas. The sequence goes on along the minus strand of CAZLJN010000252.1, from coordinate 1,511 downwards.
CCATCCAGTCCATCGTCGCGGCGCCGTCGTGCACCTCACCGATCTTGTAGTTGATGCCGGTGTAGAACAGGATCCGCTCAGTCGTGGTCGTCTTGCCCGCGTCGATGTGGGCCATGATGCCGATATTGCGAACCTGCGAGAGGTCCTGCTTCAAGTCAATAGCCACGTCGGGCTCAACCTTCCATTTCCGCTGCGCCCTGCCTTCAGAGCGCCTGTTTCACCGGACAGGGCACGGCCTAGATCAGCCGTGCCCTGTTTTCGTTCATGAGCTGGTGCGAGTCACCAGCGGTAGTGAGCGAACGCGCGGTTCGCTTCAGCCATCTTGTGAGTGTCCTCACGACGCTTCACCGAAGCGCCCAGACCGTTGGACGCGTCCAGCAGTTCGTTCATCAGGCGCTCGGTCATGGTCTTCTCACGACGCTGCCGGGAGAAGGTCACCAGCCAGCGCAGCGCCAGGGTGTTGGCGCGAGCGGGCTTCACTTCGATCGGCACCTGGTAGGTGGCGCCACCAACACGGCGGCTCTTCACTTCCAGGGTCGGACGGATGTTGTCCAGAGCCTTCTTCAACGTCTGCACGGGATCGACACCGGTCTTAGCCCGGGTGCCCTCCAGCGCGTCGTAGACGATGCTCTGCGCGGTGGTCTTCTTACCGTCGAGCAGGATCTTGCTGACCAGCTGGGAAACCAGCGGCGAGCCGTAGACCGGATCAACGACAACCGGACGCTTCGGGGCGGGACCCTTGCGAGGCATTACTTCTCCTTCTTCGCGCCGTAGCGGCTGCGGGCCTGCTTGCGGTTCTTCACACCCTGGGTGTCGAGCGAGCCGCGGATGATCTTGTAACGAACGCCGGGCAAGTCCTTCACACGACCGCCGCGGACCAGCACCATCGAGTGCTCCTGCAGGTTGTGGCCGACGCCGGGGATGTAGGCGGTCACCTCAACACCGGAGGAGAGCCGGACGCGCGCCACCTTACGGAGCGCCGAGTTCGGCTTCTTCGGGGTGGTGGTGTACACCCGGGTGCAAACACCACGGCGCTGGGGCGAGCCCTTGAGCGCAGGCGTCTTGTTCTTGCTGACCTTGTCAGTGCGGCCCTTGCGGACCAGCTGCTGGATGGTGGGCACCGGAGGCTGTCTCTTTCCGTTGGAGTTCGTCGTGGCGCGCGCCGAGCGCCACCAACCACGACTGGGTCGGACGCGGCGCACGCACGCATGGTTCGGTCTCCCGAACACAGCTATTAAGGCTAGCCGAAGGCCCGGACAGCGTCAAAACGATCCGGACCGGGGAGCCCTCAGGATGAGGACCCTTCAATTGCAGTAATCAGTTCGACCCGGCGGGCATGGCGCCCACCTTCGAACGCGGTGGTGAGCCACTCACGGGCGATCTGGCGGCCGAGACCCATCCCGACCACCCGTGCCCCCATCGCCAACACGTTGGCATCGTTGTGGGCTCGTGACATCACCGCGCTGTACGGCTCGGAGCAGACGACCGCGCGGATGCCAGGCACCTTGTTC
>CAZLJN010000251.1:0-3996 GCA_964559815.1 uncultured Propionibacteriaceae bacterium | reverse complement strand
GGTTTTCATCATATCGGCCCACAGCGGCGAATGGATAAATTTGCGGATGCTTTTCGCTACGCTGCGCGCGGTCGTGATCATCCCATCCGGTCCCAGCAGGATCAGCATTAAGGTCAGGATGAGTAGAAGTTCGGGTATACCGACATTAAAGATTTCCACAGGTTTCGGTTTCCTTGTTCTGCCAGTTCTACGAAGGCAGCCGCCGGCAGTTATTCACCCGATTTGTCGGCCGGAGGGATGGCTTCCACCTTCGAAGCATCGCTCTCTTCAGAGGTGTCAGAAGGTTTCATTTCGTCACGGAAGGCGCGCAGACCAGAGCCAAGCTCCTTGCCGAGCTGGCTGATGCGGCCGAGCAGCTGCAGACGTTGCGGACGGCCGGCAGCGGTCACGTCACCTTGGGGGCGGTGAGCACCGCGAAGTACTACGCGCCGTTCGTGCTGGCCGCGTTCCAGCGGGCGCACCCCGGCATCCGGATCACCTTGAAGATCGGCAACCGCGACGAGGTGCTGGCCTGGTTGGAGAACTTCGAGGTCGACCTGGCGGTGATGGGGCGTCCACCCGCCGCGGCGCAGATGCACGCCGAGGCATTCGGCAAGCACCCCTATGTGATCATCGCCGCACCCGACCATCGACTGGTCGTCGAGCAGGCGCACATCGGACGTCCGTACGACTTCGCGACGGTGGCCGAGGAGTCGGTGCTGGCCCGCGAGCACGGCTCCGGCACCCGGTTGCACCTCGATTCGCTGTTCGCCACCGCCGGACGCGAACCCAGCATCGCCATGGTGCTGAGCTCGAACGAGACCATCAAACAGGCGGTGATGGCCGGTATGGGGGTGGCGCTGATCTCCGGTCACACGGTGGCCGGCGAGATCGCCGACGGACGCCTGGCCGTCCTGGAAGTGAACGGGCTGCCGATTTGCCGCAACTGGCTGGTGGTGCGGATGAGTCGGCGCGTGCTCACCCCGGCCGCCGACAACCTGTGGCGCTTCGTGGTGGCCGAGGCCGAGCGGCAGCTTCCAGAACTCGATCTGCACGAGACCGTCTGCAACTGAGGCCGTCGATCGATGGTTGAGTGTGTCGAAACCTGCTCAGCCGACGTCGCGGTGGTGGATTCCCGGCTTGGCGCTGGCCACCAGGGAACCGACGGGCTGGCCGGCCAACTCCGGATGCCGCCGCTCCACCTTGGCCAGGAAGCGGGCCTCGGCCTTGGCCTGACGCTCGGCGAACCGCTCCGGCGTCAGCCGCAGAGCCTCGGCCGCCTCGGCCTCGGTGAGCCCGTCCCAGTACCGCAGTTGCAGGAGCAGGCGGTGCTTGTGGCGCAGGTTGCTCAGCTCCTGCAGCATCGCGTCCACCGGACCCGGACGCCCCACCTTCATGCCGCGGGTGAGACGGTCGAGGGTGCTCTCCTTGGCGGCCTGGCGGGCGTAGGTCAGCGCCACCACCTCGTCCACCGCGGCGTAGAAGTCGGCGAAGCAGGGGTCGTCGTAGCCCACCAGATACTGGAAGACCTCATCGGCCATCCGTTCGGGGTCGGCCATGCCGAACGCGCGCCACTCACAGGCGGTGACCGCCAAGCTGCGATGCCTGGTCGCGAGTACTTCGAGCCTCACGTGGCCAACCTAACCTGCCCGACGCGTCCGCGTCAGTCTCCGACGATGATCGGACGCTTTCAACTGGCGAATAGTGCGTGCCCGATGTACCCGTCCCCGGTGACCCCGGGGGGCACCAGGAATACCGACGATGAGGTGGTCTTCAGATACTCCACGAACATGTCGTCGCGCGCCATGTTCGTGTGGACGGTGGCAAACCGTGCCGGGGCCTTCACGAAGCCGATGAAGAACAGCCCGGCATCGAGCCGGCCCTGATCGTCGTTGCCGTCGACGAAGTTGTAGCCGCGGCGCAGCATGGCGATGCCGCCGTTGTTCTCCGGGTGAGTGCGAGCGACATGCGAGCGCGGATCGATCAACAGCCCGCCGTGGGGGCCGGGTGCGGCGAAGTCGGGCGCGGTGAACTCGGTGCCTCCAGACAGTGGGGCGCCGCTGCCTTTGGCGCGGCCTAGAACCCGGTCCTGCTCAGTGAGTTGCAGGCCGTCCCACACCTCGATGGTCATCGCAATCCTGCGGGCAATCAGGTAGGAGCCGCCGTGCGACCACGCGGGACCCTCGCTGATCCAGACGTGTTCGGCCAGCCGCGAGGGCTCTTCGGCCTTGATGTTGTTGGTGCCGTCCTTCTGGCCGAAGAGATTGCGGGGGGTCTGCTGACTGGTGGACGTGGATGAGGTGCGTCCGAACCCGAGCTGTGACCATGCCAAGGCGGCCCGTCCGATGGCGATGCGGGTGAGGTTGCGGATGGCATGGACGGCCACCTGCGGATCATTCGCGCACGCCTGAATGCACAGGTCCCCGCCGGAGCGGGCCGGCTGGATGAAGTCGTTGACCATGGTCGGCAGTTCGGTGAAGTCGGTGGGGAGTTGCCCGGCCAGGCCGAAACGGTCGGTGCCGTCGGGGGCGACGAAGAGCGTCCGGCCGAAGCCGAAGGTGATGGTCAGTCCGCTGGCGGGCAGGTCGGCGGCCTCTCCGGTGTCGTCCGGAGGTAGGTAGGGCCCGCCGTCGAACGCGCCCCGGGCGCTCACGTCCTGGCCCTGGGTGAGGCGGGAGGCTGCGTAGGTCCAATCCTCCAGGAGTTCGATGACATCCTTGCGGGTCGCATCGGCCCGCAGGGTGAAGGCGGCGAAGTGCAGGCGGTCCTGCGCGGGGGTGGTGATGCCGGCCTGGTGTTCTGCGAAGAACGGATACACCAGGTCGGCATCACCGGCGACGGACGGACGGGAGAGTGTCGCCGCCGCGCCCCCGGCAACGGCCCCGACCGCGAGACCGAGGCCGCCGCTGAGGGCGAGAAGTCCCCGGCGGGACAGCCCGCCGGGTGAGGTGTCGACCGAACCTTCGTGGGGTGTGGGCGTGGCTGCGGGGTCATGCGGAGCGCCGGCGTCTGGGGGGATGGCACTCACTGGCCGCCCCCCACACCCAGGACGGAGTTGGTCAGCTTCGACAAGGGCTCGCGGGTGGCATCGATCTGCTCGACCAACACCCTCCGCTCAGCGCGAGAGATGGTGTCGTAGGAAGCGAAGCCAGCCGTCGCCGAGCCGTGCTTGTCGAGCAACTTCTGCAGCTTGTCGAACTCCGCAGTGATGGTCGCCACCAGCTTCTCGCCGCCTGCGCCGCTGTGCTGGGCGAGCGGCGCGACCAGGGTGAAGGCGACGCGCGCCCCGTCCAGGTTGCCCTGGAAGTCGTACAGGTCGGTGTGTGACCACCAGTCCTCTTCGCCGGTGACCTTCGAGGTGGCGATTTCCTCCAACAGGTTGGCGGCGCCGTTGGAGATCGTGGCGACGCTGAGACCGTGGCTGCTGGCGAAGTCGTTGGCCTGGACGGTGTCGGAGAGCCGTGCGACGTCGGCGACAAGAGTGCTGGCGATCACCTTGCGCTGTGCCGAGGTGGACGGTTGCCAGCCGTCCCAGGCGGAGCTGCCGTCGGGTTGGAGTGCGCTCTTGGCCGGCACCCACAGGTCCTTCTCGATGCGGTGGAACCCGAGCCATTGAGTGAAGGTCGGATCGTCTTTGGCGAGGGCGGACGCCTCGGCCTTGTAGTCGATCTCGCGGTAGTCGATGCGGGGATCGAGAATGCCGAGGGCCTCAGCGATGGGCTCGATGCGTTCATAGTGGACGCGGGTGGTGGCGAACAGTTGGCGGGCGGCGGTGTCGTCACCGTCGGCGTAGGCGGTGGCCAACTTCGCCACCTGGGGCTGCAACTCGGCGACTTCCTCCTTCACGAACGTCAGGTAGTCGGCCACGACTTGACCTAGGACTGCCTGGGTGGCGCCGTCGACGGGTGAGTTCTGGCCGGTCACGGTGAATGCGGCCTTGCCGACACCTTCGCCGCGCATCCCCGGCTTGCAGGCGGTGAAGTAGCTGCCGGGCTGCAGTTGCACGCTGAGTTCGGC
>CAZLJN010000250.1:0-4011 GCA_964559815.1 uncultured Propionibacteriaceae bacterium | reverse complement strand
GGCCGTGGTGACCAGCTGCTCACGGAAATCGAGACCGGGCGGCCACAACCGCCCCCGCAGGCGCGACCAGCTTCCCGCCGACTGTGAAACGGACATGGCCAGACCCTACTTCGCGGCCGGCTCGGCGTCAGCACCACCGCGTTCGACTCGGCAGCACCGGTGGACGTGCCCAAAATCGCCCCCGCTCACCCCAGCGACACAGCGGCCCGCAAGGACGCCGATCGCCCAGAGGCTGGGCCACTGGCTCCCCCGCCATTACGCTTAGCGTGCGGGCAAGTGAGCGAAGGGGTGCGGGTGTCTGTCGACGCGGTCTCGGCGCCGGTCGTCCTGGTGGTCGAGGACGAACTGCCGCTGCGCGATGCCGTCTGCCGCCACCTGGTCAGCCACGGCTTCGAGGTGATCGAGGCCGGCACGGTGGCAGAAGGCCTGGCCGCGGTCTGGGAGCGCCAACCCGATGTGGTCCTGCTCGACGTGCTGCTGCCGGACGGCTCGGGCTACGACCTGTGCGCCAAGCTGCGTCCGATCACCTCGGCGGCGATCATCTACCTGACCGCGCTCGGTCAGGACGGCGCGGTCGTCCGCGGCCTGGACGCCGGCGGCGACGATTACATCTCCAAGCCGTTCAACTTCGACGTGCTCACCGCCCGGATCAACTCCCAGCTGCGTCGCACGGCCTCCCCGCGCTCGGCCCGCATCGACCTCCCGCCGCTGCATCTGGACTTTCTCACCGGCCGGGTGACGTTGGAGGGTCGCGAGGTGCGGCTGACCAAGATGGAGCTGCAACTGCTGGGCTACTTCGCGGCCAACATCGGCGTCGGCTTCACCCAGGACGAGCTGCTGATCTCGGTGTGGCAGGCCAAGTCGGCCGCCCCCACCAACACCGTGCGACAGACGGTCTCCTCGCTGCGCCGCAAGCTCGGCCTGGACGAGGCCAGCGCTTTCGAGTTGGAGTACAGCGCGAGCAAGCGCTACGTGTTCCGTCAGGTGCGCTTCGACCCGTCACCCCGCTGAGGCGTCCGCCTCAGCCAGCCGGAAGGTGCAGCGCACCGTGGTGCCCTCACCCAGCGTCGAGGTGATGGTGAAATCGCCGCCGTGCGCCAGCACCAGATGCTTGGTGATCACCAGCCCGACCCCGAGCCCGGCGTCCCGGGCCGATCGGACCCCATCGACGCCACCGCGCAGCGGACGCTCGCCCAGCTGTTCGAGCAGGCCCGGCGCGATGCCCTCACCTGTGTCGGACACGGTCAGCTCGGCGAAGCCGTCGCCTTCGGCGACCCCGATGGTCACCCGTCCGGCCCGGGTATGGCGGACTGCATTGGAGACCAGGTTCACCAGGATCTGAACGATCCGCTCCCGATCGACCAACACCTCCGGGGCGGCGCTCCCCCGCTGCACCGCGATGGTGTTGCCGTACAGCGACCAGACCGGCCGGTAGGCCTGCAAGGTCTGCTGGACGATGGTGTCCAGGTTGTGGCGGGCGAGGCGTACCGCCATGCCGCCTTCGTTGATCCGGGCGAGCTCCAGCAGCTGGGTGACCAGGCGCGCGAGGCGCTCGGATTCGGCTTCGATCACCTCCAGGTTGCGCACGTCCTGGTCGTCCTCGGCCCGGGACGCCAGCCGGCGGGCCGACTCGTCGGCGTGCGCCCGAATCACCGTGAGCGGGGTGTTCAACTCGTGGGCGACCATCGCCAGGAACTCGGTCTTGGCTTGATCGACTTGGGCCAGCTCGGTATTGCGCTCCTCCAACTGGTGGCGGTTGCGGTCGTAGATTCCGACCAGCATCCGCACCGACGCCACCATGGCGGTGCCGGTGGCCACGATCGCGAAGGCGATGTCCAGCAGCACGCCCAGCTGGGTGGCGTAGGAGGTCACCATCTCCGGGAAGCGGTAGGCCACCACCAAGCAGGTGCCGAAGACCACCAGCTCCAGTGGCACCAGCACCCACAGCGCCACCCCTTCGAGGATGATCGCGGAGAATGCGATGGCGAACATGAAGAACACCGGCATGCCGCCATAGAAGCCGCCGCCGGTGAAGAACAGCCAGGGGAACACCACCAGGAACATGGCGACCGCAGCGATGCTGAAGGTCAACTGGTAGCGCCCGGTGGTGCGCGCGAACCAGAACAAGCCGAGGATCGCGAAGCCGGCCGCCAGGTTCACCAGTACGGTCTCCACCGGGCTGCCCAGGACCAGGTTGATTCCCGCCGACAGCCAGCTCACCGGTATGCCGACCACCGCCGCCACCGCAACCAGTTGCGGGCGGAAGTCCTGGCCTGGGGTGGCCAGCAGGCTGCCCACCCAGCGGCGCAGTGAGGCGAACATGCCCCCGACCCTACTGGCGCGGCGACCGCGCGATCCCTGCGCGGCGGTAAAAAGCCCTTTATCTCCCGCCGACCGGATCTGCCGCGGTGGCACCCTCATTCTCAGAGTGGTTTACCTGCTCCCACTGGCTTGGGGAGCCCAGCGCGCGGGGGCTCCAACCCGCACCCAACCGCCCTCGCGGCGCGGGCTCCCCAGACCTGTGATTACTGAGGAGCGTCACCCTCATCAACGCTGCGTTCGGCACCCAGGGAGGCCGGGCGCAGCGCCTGTCTCACCATCGTGAAGCCGATGAACGCCAAGAATCCGGCGAACAGCCAAGCGGCGACCTGCGCCGGGATCAGATGCGCCACCCACGCCCCCAGCGGACCGGTGAACAGCGAGCCCAGCCCGACCAGCAGCCCGGCCTTCATGATCACGTTGCCGCGCCGGGCGTTGCCGATCAGACCCGAGATCACTCCCGGCAGCATCATCACCAGCGATGCCCCCTTGGCGATCAGGTCGCCCAAGCCGAACCACACCATCAGCACCGGCACGGCCACTCCGCCGCCCCCGACCCCGAGGATCGCCGACAAGGTACCCGCGACCAGGCCGAGAACGACCAGCCCGATGACCGCCGGAGCCGTCCAGTCGAACTGCGCTGCACGGTCGGGCACCACCAGCAGCAACTCGACGATCATCACTACGATGAACGCCACGAACGCCCACTCGGCGGCCCGGCGCGAGATCCGTTCCAAGAGCCAGGATCCGAACTGCGCACCCACTACCGCCCCCACAGCCAGGACGGCCGCGACGCCGAGGTCGACGCTGCCCGACAGCCCGTAGCTGATCGCAGAGATCGTGGCCGCCGGCAGAATCGCCAGCAGCGAGGTGCCGACCGCCTGCCGTTGGTCGAGCTTCAGCAGCACCACGAGTGCGGGCACCACCAGGATCCCGCCGCCGATGCCGAACAGTCCGGAGAAGAACCCGGCCAACATGCCGATGCCCACCAGGCCGACGACACGACGTCCGGTCAGTTCAAGGGAGTTGGCGCGCACCAGGGAACAATATCCGCCACGCGCCGGCCGCCGCGTAGCCGCCGCCCCAGATGAGCAGCACCACCACCTCGCGCAGCCAGGCCATCGGATCGGCGCCGGTGAGCAACATCGGCCCGTTCACCGCCGGGGTCACCCAGGCCGCCACCGCAGGCACCGCGGTCAGGATCACGGCCACCACCAGGGGCGCGAGCGTGGCCACCCCGGCCAGCACCGGACGCCGCACTAATGCGCCCAGTCCGAGGCCAGTGGTGGTCGCCACCACCTGCACCGCCAGCCCACCCGCAGCCGCTGCCGCACCGTTGGCCCACACCGCGGGCGCGCTGCTGGGGAGGAGGGCACTGGCGAGGGCCGAAAACACCGCCCCCCAGGCGCCGGACACAACGGCGAACAGGTAGGCCACTCGCACGGCCGGGCCGACCTTCGCCCGTCCGAGCCGGACGTCGGTGGCCAGCAGCAGGCCGACGAAGGGGGTGATCACCGAGATCAACAGCTGGGTGGGGCCGTGCACCGCCACGAAGGTCCGTTCGGCACCAGGCAACGTGTTGGCCAGCAGGAACGGAATACCAACCGCGATCAGAATCGTCGCCCCGACCCACCATCGCCGGGCGCTGGACGCCAGCAGCAAGCGATGGCCCCGGTCGGAGCGGTCTCTCAC
>CAZLJN010000249.1:0-4017 GCA_964559815.1 uncultured Propionibacteriaceae bacterium | reverse complement strand
GGGGACTACATGAGCGGGCACTCCAAGTGGGCCACGACCAAGCACAAGAAGGCTGTGATCGACGCCAAGCGCGGCAAGCTGTTCGCCAAGCTGGTCAAGAACATCGAAGTCGCTGCGCGCACCGGTGGTCCCGACCCCTCTGGTAACCCGACCTTGTATGACGCGATCCAGAAGGCCCGCAAGAACTCGGTGCCGGTCGACAACATCGATCGCGCCGTCAAGCGCGGCGGCGGCATCGGCGGCGAGTCGGTCGACTACATCGAGATCACCTACGAGGCCTACGGTCCGGCCGGCGTGGCCATTCTGATCGAATGCCTCACTGACAACCGCAACCGCTCGGCTGCCGAAGTGAAGGTGGCAGTGACCCGCAACGGCGGCACCATGGCCGACGTCGGCTCGGTGTCGCGGATTTTCGACCGCAAGGGCGTCGTGGAGGTGTCCAAGACCCAGGCGGGCAAGACCCTCACTGAGGACGACCTGCTGGAAGCCACCTTGGACGCCGACCCCGAGGATGTGACCGACGAGGGCGAGACCTTCAAGGTGATCTCCGATCCCAGCGTGGTCGTCGAGGTGCGCAAGGCCGTGCAGGCCGCGGGCCTGGACTACGAATCGGCCGAGGTGCAGTTCCTGCCCCAGTACGGCCAGGTGATCGATTCGGTCGAGGTGGCCGAGAAGCTGTTCAAGCTGCTCGACATCATCGAAGACCTCGACGATGTGCAGAACGTGTACAGCAACGAGGACGTCCCCGACGAGATCGGCGAGCAGCTGGGGGAGTGACCGGCGTGGCAGCCGAAAGGTTGCCGCACGGCTGGTTAATATCCGAACATCTGTTCGGAAGGCGGCACGCATGCGAGTACTGGGAGTCGATCCCGGCCTGACCCGGTGCGGCGTCGGCGTGGTGGACGGAGCCCCCGGCAGGCAGCCGCAATTGGTTGCCGTGGGGGTGATCACCACCCCCGCCGATCTGGATCCGTCCCGGCGGCTGCTGCTGATCGAAACCGGTTTGGCCGAATGGATCGCCGAGCATCGTCCGGACGTGGTGGCGGTGGAGCGGGTCTTCGCCGAGCACAACCTGCATTCGGTGATCGGCACCGCCCAGGCTGCCGGGTTGGCGATGGTCGCCGGTGCTCGCGCCGGGCTCCCGGTCTTCACCCACACCCCGACCGAGGTCAAGGCGGCGATCACCGGCTCCGGCCGCGCCGACAAGGCACAGGTGGGGCACATGGTGGCCCGTCTCCTGCGCCTGGACGCCCCACCCAAACCCGCCGACGCCGCCGATGCTGTGGCGTTGGCGATCTGCCACTTGTGGCGCGGCGCGGCCAGTGATCGGATCGCCCAAGCAGTCGCCCGGCAAACCAGGGGAGTGAGCGCATGATTTCTCGGCTTCGCGGCGAGGTGCTCACCGCCGGTGGTACCTGGCTGGAGTTGGACCTGTCCGGCTTCGGTGTGCGGGTGTTGTGCACGCCCGCGACCGCCGCGGCGGCACGCCCCGGCGAGCAGGCGGTGGTCCACACCTCCCTGGTCGTCCGCGAGGATTCGCTGACGTTGTACGGCTTCGGTACCCCCGATGAGCGTGATCTGTTCGAGTCGGCGCAATCGGCCTCCGGCATCGGTCCGCGGATCGCGCTGGCGATCTGTTCGGTGTTCACCCCGGCGGAGTTCGCCGCCGCGGTGCGCGCGGAGAACACCAGCGCGATCACCAAGGTGCCCGGCATCGGAGCCAAGGGCGCCGCCAAGCTGGTGCTGGAACTCAAAGACAAGGTGCTCGGCTTCGCCGGCTCCGCCGTCGGCCTCAGCGTTCCGGTGGTGTTCGACGGCTGGCGGGAGCAGGTGCGCGGTGGACTGGAAGGCCTGGGCTACTCCAGCCGCGATGCGGAGGTGGCCTGTGACCGGGTCGCCGACCTGGTCGCGAACGATCCGGACGTCCCGGTGGCGGTTCTGCTGCGCGCCGCCCTGCGGAGCCTGGCAAAGTAGCCGACGTGACCCATTCGGCCGATACCGATCCGCTCGACCCGCACGTCCACCTCGACGAGCAGGCCGCCGAGTCTGCGCTGCGTCCGGCCACCTTGGCCGAGTTCGGTGGGCAGCGCCGGGTGAGCGACCAGCTGGGATTGGTTCTGGCCGCTGCCCGCCATCGCGGCACGGTGCCCGATCACGTCCTGCTGTCGGGGCCGCCCGGGTTGGGCAAGACGACCTTGGCGATGATCATCGCTGCCGAGATGGGGGCGCCGATCCGGATCTCCTCCGGCCCGGCGATTCAGCACGCCGGCGATCTGGCCGCGATCCTGTCGGGGTTGAGCGAGGGGGAGGTCTTCTTCCTCGACGAGATCCATCGGATGTCGCGTCCCGCCGAGGAGATGCTCTACCTGGCCATGGAGGACTTCCGGGTCGACGTGGTGGTGGGCAAGGGGCCCGGTGCTACCGCGATTCCACTGGAGATTCCACGGTTCACGCTGGTCGGCGCCACCACCAGGTCGGGGCTGCTTCCCGGCCCGCTGCGCGACCGGTTCGGGTTCACCGCTCAACTCGACTTCTACGCCACCGCCGACCTGGAGAAGCTGCTGGCACGCTCGGCCGCGCTGCTCGGCATTCGACTGGAGACGGACGCCGGCGCCGAGATCGCCTCCCGCTCCCGCGGCACACCCCGGATCGCGAACCGGCTGCTTCGCCGGGTGCGCGACTTCGCCGTCGTCCGCGCCGATGGCGTGCTCACCGCCGACGTGGCGCGCGCCGCCTTGGAACTGTACGAAGTCGACCCGGTCGGCCTCGATCGCTTGGACCGCGCCATTCTGGACGCGCTGTGCCGTTCCTTCGGGGGCGGCCCGGTGGGGCTGAGCACGCTGGCACTCGCGGTGGCCGAGGAGACCGAGACCGTCGAGGAGGTGGCCGAGCCTTTCCTGGTGCGCGAAGGCTTCCTGATGCGAACCCCGCGGGGACGGGTGGCCACCCGGCGCGCCTGGGAGCATCTGGGACTACGGCCGCCGCGCGGCACGTCCGCAGCCGATCCGGGACCCGATCTGTTTTCCGGTACTGAATCGGTGTGAGCCGAATGGGGTTTGCCAGCTATCGGCGCTAGGCTCTTGGGTCGGCGACCAGGTCGCCCCTCGACCGGCGTGTAAGGAGTCTCCATGGACGGCAATCTTCAGACCATTCTCTTGGTGGTCGGTGTGGGCCTCTTGTTCTACTTCATGCTGGTCCGCCCGCAGCAGAAGCGGGCCAAAGAGCAGCAGGAGAAGATGAGCAGCCTGGCCGAAGGCGACCGGGTGATGACCATCTCCGGCATCGTCGGCACCATCCGCTACCTCGGCGAGAAGCAGGTGATCCTGGAGATCTCGCCCGGGGTGGAGATGACCGTGGTCAAGGCTGCGATCAGCTCCCAGCCCGTCGACGACGAGTTCGAGTACGCCGCCGACGGATCGGTCGAATCGATGGTCGAGTCGGACGACGTCGCCGAGGACGCCGCGGACGGCGCCGAGGCTGATCCGGCTGCCACCGAGGGCACTGAACCCACTAAGTAATCAGGAAAGACAGCTGTGGCTACCAGTAAGCAACAAGCGCATCCGCTGCGCACCCTGATCATCCTCTTCGCGGTGGTCGCCGGTCTGTTCACCATCATGGCGGTGAACGCGTCCTGGACACCGAAGCTCGGTCTCGACCTGCGCGGTGGCACCACGATCACCTTGACCGCGTCGAACACCACCGGTTCTGGCACGGTCGACCCGAAGAGCCTGGAGTTGGCGCGCACGATCATCGAGCAGCGGGTCAACGCCTATGGCGTGGGTGAGTCCGAGGTGACCACGTCCGGTGAGCGTCAGATCATCGTCACGGCACCCAATGTGCAGAAGGACGACCTGGTCAAGCTGGTCGGCCAGACCGCCCAGCTGAACTTCCGCAAGGTGTATGCCGAGGAAGCCACCGGGGTTGCTCCGACCACCCCGACGACTCCCTCGACGGAGCCGACCTCGGCGACCAGCCCGTCGGCGAACCGCCGACCGCTGCCGCAGCTGCCCACTCCTG
>CAZLJN010000248.1:0-4027 GCA_964559815.1 uncultured Propionibacteriaceae bacterium | reverse complement strand
CCTTCTGCGCCAAGTTCAACTCCCCGATCGCTGCGGTGGGTTTCAGCCCGCCCGCCGCGGTGATCGCGTCGGCGATCCGCGCACCATCGGGCAGCACCACCACCCCGGGACGGACGACCGCGCCGATCACATGCACTCGCAGCTGCGTACTCGGCGACCCGACCGAGGTGGTGCTCGGCGCCGGCGCCGCGGCGGGTGCGGCCGAGCCGGACTCCACCCGAGGTGCGGCATCAGCCGGCGTGGTGCGAGCCTGCAGCAGGCTGTACGCCGTCCAGGCAACCCCGACCAGCAGCACCACGATCACCGTGACCAGGTGCTCGCGAGTGAACTCGACCATCCGCGCAGGCAGCCCCGCCAGCACCGACGCTGATGGTTCGGCAACGGGCTCCGGCTGTTCGACCGCAGCCGGACGCAGCCGCTCCAGCCATTCCTCGTCCGCGTCCGGTTCGGTGGGCGGAGTGGCCTCGGCGGCCACCGGTGCGGCCTGCAACTGCGCGAACAGCTCCCCCAGCCGCCGCTGCACCACCTCGCTGGCCACCGGCCCGTTGCCTTCTCCCATATCGATCACCTTCGGCAGCCACCCCACCCACGAGTCAGCGTGGGAACAGATTGTGGATGAGCAGTTCGGCTGTCCACACGTCGCACTTCTGGCGAGCACGCCGCGCGGAACGCATCGGTTCGCGGCTTTTGGCTACGGCTGACAGACTGAATCGGTGATCAGCCGCCGCCCCCGTCCATTCGCGACCGTGGTGGCCTCGATCTTCATGCTTGTCGGCGCCGGGTTGTGGGCGCTCGACGCCTTTCCCACCTTGCAGGCCAGTTCACGCCAGACCGCGCTGATCGCCTCCTTCACCCCCTACGGCATCGTCGCCTGGGTGCTTGCGGCCGTCATTCTGCTGATCTCCGCCCGCGGCACCGGACGGCTGGTATCGCTGGTGGCCTTCGCCGGGATGTTCGTCCACGCCGGCATTCTGCTGCCCTACTTCCAGACCACCGATCGGGCCCCGGCGGGCACCCCGCCGACAGTCAAAATGATCATGCTCAACCTGCACTATGGGCACGCCGACCTCGATCAGCTCTGGTCCCGGGTGGAATCCGAGCAACCCGACCTGGTCGTGCTCACCGAGTTCACCGAGCAGTCCGCCGACGTTCTCACCGACCCCCGCTGGCAATCGGTGTTGCCCTACCACGTGGGCACCACCGGACGTTCCAGCGACCGCGACCAGTTCGGCGACGCCTCCGGCACGCAGGTGCTGTCCCGCACCCCGGTGACCCAGCTCGGACAGGCGTCCGGCACCCAGAACGCGAACCTCGCCGTGCAGGTGACCACCGGCCAGCGGGCGTTCGTCCTGATCGCCGCACATCCGGTGAACCCGATCCGCGGCGGGCTGGATGGTTGGCTGAACGAAGGCTCGATTCTGACCGACTTCGTGGCCGGCTACACCTCGGGCCCGGTGGTGGTCGCCGGCGACCTGAACTCGACGCCGGAGCACCTCACCATTCACAATCTGGTCGCCCGCACCGGCCTGCACCAGACGACCCAAGGCTGGCAGCCCAGCTATCCGGCCGACCGGATGGTGCCACTGATCACGATCGACCAGGTGCTGGCCAGCAGCCAGTTCACCACCGTGCGGGTGGCGCGCTTCCACGTCGCCGACACCGACCACCTCGGCAGCATCGTGGAGCTGGCCCAGTCCTAGCCGACCATCGCTGGTTGAGCCGCGAGCGCCAGCGAGCGCGTCGAAACCATTCAGGGCTTCGACACGCTCAGCTAACGGCGACGATCAGGCCGGGACGATGCTGACCAGCTTGGGAGCCCGGACGATGACCTGACGCACCGCGCGCCCGTCCAACGCCCGCTGGACGCCGGCGTCAGCCAGCGCCAGAGCTTCGAGCTCGGCGTCGGTCGCCGACGGCGAGACGTCCAGCTTGGCGCGCACCTTGCCCTGCACCTGCACCACGCAGGTCACCTGCTCGGCGACCAGCAGCGCCGGATCGGCGACCGGCCAGGTGGCGTTGGCCACGCTCGGGGCGTGCCCCAACAGCTCCCACATCTCCTCGGCCACGTACGGCGCGATGGTGCTCAGCATCACCGCGATCGCTTCGGCAGCTTCGCGGACGGCCGGGTCGGCCGGGCCGGCGCCGGTGTCGATGGCCTTGCGGGTGGCGTTCACCATCTCCATCAGGCGGGCGACCGACACATTGAACCGCTGACCCTCAATGGTCTCGGTGACCTCGGCGATGCCCTTGTGGGTGGCCCGCCGCAGGCCCCGATCGCCGGTGGACGCGTCCACTCCCACCGCGCTGGTCACCTCGGAGGCGAGCCGATGCGCGCGCTGCAAGAACTTCAGCGTCGAGCCGGGCGACATGTCGGCCCAGTCGATGTCGTCCTCCGGCGGACCGGCGAAGACCACGGTGGTGCGAATCGCGTCCACCCCGAACTCGTCGATCTGCTTGCCCAGGTCGACCCCATTGCCCAGCGACTTACTCATCGCCTTGCCCTGGTTGATCACCTGGCCCTGGTTCATCAGCGCGGCGAACGGCTCGGAGAAGTCAACCAGGCCGATGTCTTGCAGCACCTTGGTGAAGAAGCGGGAGTACAGCAGGTGCAGAATCGCGTGCTCCACACCGCCGACGTACTGGGCCACCGGCATCCACTTGGCCACATCGGCCGGGTTGAAGGGCCCGTCGGTGTAGCCCGGCGAGCAGTAGCGGAAGTAGTACCAGGACGAATCCACGAAGGTGTCCATGGTGTCGGTGTCGCGCTGCGCCGGTCCGCCACAGGTCGGGCAGGTGGTGTTCACCCAGTCGGTGGCCGAAGCCAGCGGGCTGGTGCCCTTGGGCGCCAGCGCCGCACCACGCAGATCCGGCAGTTCGACCGGCAGCTGATCGTCGGGCACCGGCACCTCGCCACAAGTGGCGCAGTGGATGATCGGGATCGGGCAGCCCCAGAAGCGCTGCCGGCTCAGCAGCCAGTCGCGCAGACGGAAGGTGACCGCCGCCTCGCCGGCGCCCTGTTCGGCCAGCATCGCGGTGATCCTGGCCACACCGTCGGCCTTGTTGGTCAACCCGTCCAGCACGGCTGAGTTGACGTAGGCGCCGTCGCCGGGAGTGGCCACGAAGGTCTCAGCCGGGTCGGGCTGATCGGTCTGGACGACCACCCGCACCGGCAGGCCGAAGGCCTTGGCGAAGTCGAGGTCGCGCTGGTCGTGGGCGGGCACGGCCATCACCGCACCGGTGCCGTACTCGGCCAGCACGTAGTCAGCGGCATACACCGGCAGCAACTCGCCGTTGACCGGGTTGATCGCATGCACGCCCAGGAACACACCGGTCTTGGGACGCTCGGACGACTGCCGCTCGATCTCGGTGGCGCGCTTGGTGGCCTCCAGGTACTCCTCGAAGGCCGCACGCTGCTCGGCGGTGACGATCTCGGCCGCCAGCGGCGCCTCCGGTGCCACCACGAAGAAGGTCGCCCCGTACAAGGTGTCGGGACGGGTGGTGAACACCCGCACCGGCTCGTCGCGTCCCTCGATCCGGAAATCGACGTAGGCGCCCTCGGAGCGTCCGATCCAGTTGCGCTGCATCGCCAGCACCCGATCGGGCCAGTGGCCCTCGATCTGCTCCATGTCGTCCAGCAGGCGCTGGGCGTAGTCGGTGATCTTGAAGTACCACTGGTTCAGCTTGCGCTTGGTGACCACGCCGTGGCAGCGCTCACACAGCCCCTGCACGACCTGCTCGTTGGCCAGCACGGTCTGGTCGTTGGGGCACCAGTTGACGTAGGAGTCCTTGCGGTAGGCCAGGCCGCGCTCGTAGAAGCGCAGGAACAGCCACTGCGTCCAGCGGTAGTAGTCAGTGTCGGAGGTGTGCAGCCGGCGCGACCAGTCGAAGCTCAGCCCGTAACGGGCGAACGAGGTGGCCTGGGTCTCGATGTTGGCGTACGTCCAGTCGGCGGGGTGGGCGTCGCGGGCGATCGCGGCGTTCTCGGCCGGCAGGCCGAAGGAGTCCCAGCCGATCGGGTGCATCACGT
>CAZLJN010000247.1:0-4076 GCA_964559815.1 uncultured Propionibacteriaceae bacterium | reverse complement strand
GAGCTTGTTCTCCCGGGCCGCCTGGGTCAGGTTTCGTCCGAACTGGTCAAGAATGGTCGCCGCCGACGCCGCCGGGCCGGTATCGGGCGCGCCCGAGGTCGCGGCCTCTTTGCCCTGATAACCGGACAGCATCTGCAGCACCGTGCTGCGCACCCGATTCAGATCGGCACCCAGCTTGATCAGCACCTGGGCCGCCACGCCTTCACCCTCGCGAATCAGACCCAGCAGAATGTGCTCGGTGCCGATATAGGGGTGGTTGATCTGAAGTGCCTCGCGCATCGAGAACTCCAGCACCTTCTTGGCGCGCGGAGTGAACGGGATATGACCGGTCGGTGCCTGCTGGCCCTGACCGATGATCTCCTCGACCTGCTCGCGGACGGCCTCCAAGGTGACGCCGAGGGACTCCAGAGCCTTCGCAGCAACGCCCTCACCCTCGTGAATCAGCCCCAGGAGCAAATGCTCGGTGCCGATGTAGTTGTGGTTGAGCATGCGCGCTTCGTCTTGCGCGAGCACGATCACCCGACGGGCCCGGTCGGTGAACCGATCAAACATGGGTGGAACTCCTTAATCGAGCTGCGGCACTCCCGCAACGCCCCCAGCGGGCGGCGCAACGGGTTCTCACAGCTTAGTCAACGCTGACCCTGATCGAAGGAATCCCGTGTTCGCCCCCGGCTCAATTCCTCGAGCCGGGGGCGAGGGGTACCGCTCAGCTGTGGGCGCGCTCGTAAGCCTCGCGCACCTCGGCCGACACCCGGCCACGGCTGGAGACCTGCATACCTTGGGCGATGGCCCACGCGCGGATCTCGGTGGCGGCGGTTCCACCGGACTTGCGACGGCCGGAGCCGGGACGACGGGCGCTACGGTCACGCTCGCCGGCGGCGATGAATGGTGCGAAGGCTTCGCGAAGCTTGCGGGCATTCGCGGCTGACAGATCGATGGAGTAGGCAATGCCATCCAGCGCGAAGGAGACAGTCTCGTCAGCTGCGCTTCCGTCGATGTCGTCGGTGTGGATGACCTGAACCCGCTTGGCCATGTCGGTCCTTTCGATTCGGCTACCGATGTCGGCAGCATTTTGGCTCCCCATTGCGTTATCGAAGCATATACCTCATACGACCATTCGCAAGCCACGCATCCGAATGCTGCATTGCATCGATCTGTTGCGGTTCCGAACCACTCGGTAACCGCCCAGATAAGCCCACCCGCCGAGTACGGCGTTCACCCAAATCGGCCCGCAATGGGCGTCCGGTTTGATAAGTAGTTTTGCACCAAAGGGCCACCCATGACAGCAGGAGTGGGCAAGTGTGCGGCGCCGATATTCCGCGAACAATGTTCTTAACGCAGTTGCACCCGGCCGAATCGGCCGGGTGCAACTGGTGCGAGTCAGGCGTGCTTGCGCTGTTCGACTTGGACAATCGGGGGATTGATCAGGCGTTCGATCTGAACCACCGTCGGGAAGCCGTCCTCGGTCCACAAATCCTGGGCTGCGGTCTCCATGAGTTCGCGCACCGGCAGTGGCACGACTTGGTCATCGAGCGCATCCTGGACGGCATTCAAGCCCTCCCGGACGACAGCCAGCTCTTTGAGTCGCTGATTGAGCTCGAACTGCAAAGCCACCTTGTCACCACGCAGCTGCGCTGCTTCGAGAGACACCGTGGCCGCCGTCGAGCGGACCTGGTTGAGTTGATGGACAAGTTCTCCATTACGGGCACTCAACAGCTTGACCACTCCCAGGTGCCGGCGAGTTGCATCCTGCATCAACTCGGAAGCACGACGGTTGTCGTCACGCAGTTGGGCTTGAAGCGTCGTTCGGGTGACCTGAACTTCACGCCAGGCGAAATAGCTGGCCAGGGCACCTCCGGCAACTGCCAAAACCAGGCCGGTGGGCAACATCCAGGACCCACCGAATCCGGCAAAAATCGCAGCAACTGCCGAACCGAGCAACGAGAGCCGCAGGTAGCGGCGGCGCGGGGAAGGAATCGCTTTCCTCGAAGCGGCTACGGGTAACACGTCGCAGAGTCTAGCCGGGCGAGACAGGACTTCCCGGCAGCCCTGGCGGCGTGGCGTCCCCGTGCGGGGGACCGGGGATTCTGCAAGAACGCTGCAAAACGGCACCCGCAGTCGCCAACAAGATGCTCGCAGCGACGGCAGCCGCGGCGATGATCACCCGCGGCGTCCACACCTCCGCCGACACCCGGCCGATCAGATAGACGATCAATGCGGCATAACCACCGGCCATCGCCGCCCCCAGCAGCAGGGTCGCCTTACCCAGCACCAAGAGGCGCACCGCACGGCCGGCGGCGACACGTTCGCGGCGCACCTGCAGGCGGCGATAGGTCGACCAGGCGAGAAAGCCGACGGCAGCAGCCAGTACCCCGATCAGTGCCGAGCCGATCCAACCCGGAGAGGGCAACGGCCAGCCGAGCGCATCAGGGATCGCACAGCCAAACCAACCGAGACCGACGCCGACGATGATGGCGACCACCACGGCCTGCCATCCGGTCGGCTGGACGCTCGGCTGAGCGTCGGGCTCGGGCATCACTCCACCCGCAGATCCTCGCGGCGCCGGACGCCGGTGCCGTCCACAGCCTTGGCCAACTCCGACACTCGGCCGTGACCGACCAACTCCGCGTCCGGATCGACCTCGGCCCACGGAATCAACACGAAGCCCCGCTCATGGGCGCGGGGGTGCGGCAGGGTGAGGAAGTCGTTGTCGATGCGACGATCATCCACCGCGATCAGGTCGACATCGACGGTGCGGGGACCACCGGCGATAGTGCGCACCCGATCGAAAGCGTCCTCGATCGCCAGCGCCCGCTCCAACATCACCGTGGAGGCCAGCGACGAGGTCGCGGTGACCACCAGATTCAGGAAGTCGGGCTGCTCGACGATGCCCACCGGGGTGGTCTCGTACACCGAGGAGATCGCGGTGACCTTGAGCCCGGGAGTCGATCGCAGATGGTTGACCGCTCCCTGCAGGAACTCGTGCCGCTCCCCCAGATTCGAGCCCAGCGAGAACACCGCTGTGCGCAGCGGAGTCATGCCAGACAGGCCGTCGATGTCCAAGTAGTCCTCACCCATGCACGTTCCTCCGCGAGATCGTGACGCTCACATCGGTCACGGGGACCGGCAGCGGCGCCTCAGGCTTATGGACGGTCACTTCGACCGCCTCCACTCCGGCCTCAGCAAGGCAGGTCGCCGCTACCCGCTCGGCCAGAGTTTCAATCAGATCCACCGACCCGGCACGAGCGGTCTGCGCAATCGCAGACGCCAGAACCGAATAGTCGACGGTGGTGGCCAGGTCATCGGACTCAGCCCGCGGACGCAGGCTGACTTCGACATCGATGAGGAAGGGCTGGGGCCGCAGCTTCTCCTCGGGGTAGACGCCGTGGGCAGCCTCGATCCGCAAGCCGGTGATCCGAATCCGATCCGCTGGTGCCATTACTTCGCCTCCTTGGCGAACCATAGCCGCCTCATCCGCGTCGCCACATCCCCCCGACCTTGATCGCGTCGAGTTGTGGACGCACCGTGTGCGTGCGCACTCCCCACACCCCGGACGCGGCCAGCAGCGCCGTAAGGGCGACGGTGGCGTCGTCACGTTCCTTCGGCGGGCGCAGGCCACCGGCCTCATCGGCCAGCAGTTCCCCGAGGAAGCGCTTGCGGGAGGTACCCACCAGCACCGGCAGCCCGAGGGCATCGAAGCGGTCCAGACCCCGCAGCAACTCCCAGTTGTGCTCGACGGTCTTGGCGAAGCCCAGGCCAGGATCGACCACCAGTCGATCGCGCGACAACCCGGCGTTCACCGCCGCGTCCACCCGCTCGGCCAACTCATCGATCACTTCGGCGACCACGTCGCGATAGACCGCACGGCTCTGCATGTCGGCCGAGTGTCCCCGCCAGTGCATGGCCAGGTAGGCGCAATCCAGTTCGGCCACTGCGGCCAGCATCAGCGGATCGGCCAGCCCACCGGAGACATCGTTGACCAGCACCGCACCAGCCGCGACCGCCGCTTGCGCCACTTCGTGCCGGGTGGTGTCGACCGACACCGCGATCCCGGCACGGCTGAGCTGTTCGATCAC
>CAZLJN010000246.1:0-4083 GCA_964559815.1 uncultured Propionibacteriaceae bacterium | reverse complement strand
CCGGCTTGATGTAGCGCATGGTGTCGTAGATCGCGGTCAGCGCGGTGAACGAGCCGCCGGGGCTGTTGATGTACATGCTGATCTGGCGCTCCGGGTCGAGCGACTGCAGGCAGAGCAGCTGGGCCATCACCGCGTTGGCGATGTCGTCGCTGATCGGGGTGCCGAGGAAGATGATCCGATCCTCGAACAGCTTGGTGTAGGGGTCCACCCGGCGCACGCCGTAGCTGGTGCGCTCCTCCCACTGAGGGATGTAGTAATCCATCCGCGGGCTGGCCGGGGCGATGGAGGTCGGCAAGGTGTTCACAGCGGTCCTCACTGGTTCGGGGAAGCGGTCTTGATCTGCGAAGCCCGCTCGTAGACGTGGTCGATGAAGCCGTACTCGAGGGCCTCTTCTGCGGTGAACCAGCGGTCGCGATCGGAGTCCTTCTCGATCTGCTCGATGGTCTGGCCGGTGTGCTCGGCGATCAGGCGGCCCATCGTCTTCTTGATGTGCAGCGACTGCTCGGCCTGAATACGGATGTCGGACGCGGTGCCACCCAGACCGCCGGACGGCTGGTGCATCATGATCCGGCTGTGCGGCAACGCGAAGCGCTTGCCCTTCTGACCGGCCGACAGCAGGAACTGACCCATCGAGGCGGCCAGACCCATGGCGACGGTGGCCACGTCGTTGGAGATCCACTGCATGGTGTCGAAGATCGCCATGCCGGAGTCGACCGAGCCACCGGGCGAGTTGATGTAGAGGTAGATGTCAGCCTCGGGGTCTTCGGCGTTCAGCAGCAGCATCTGGGCGCAGATCGCGTTGGCGTTCTCATCACGCACCTCGGAGCCCAGGAAGATGATCCGGTTCTTCAACAGGGACTGGTAGACCGAGTCGGTCATGCCGGCCGCACCTGGACCGCCGGCCATCTGCAGGCTGCGCTGGTTGGAAAGTAGTTCGCTCACGGAGCCGAAACTACCCGTTCGCCTTCCGTTTTCCGACCTCTTTGGCCCGGTGTTCGCTGACGGCGCACCTGCCTGCTCTGCCGGTTGAGGCCCGGGCCGCGGGTTGAGGGTGTCGAAACCCGGCGCGGCGCGTCCGGGAAAGCACAGCGGGCGCCACCGTGATGGTGACGCCCGCTGCGGTGCTACTGAAGATCAGTGCTCGTGGTCGTGCTCTTCGACCTCGACGGCCTCGCCGTCACGCAGGGTGATGTCGACGGTGTTGCCGGCGGTGTCGGTGACGGTGGCCTTCGCCACAACCTCACCCATCGCCTTGTTGCGACGAATCTCGGCCATCCAGGCGCCCAGGTGGTTGTGCTCCATCATGTGCTGGGCCTCCTGCTCCGGCGAGGTGCCGTTGCGCATGGCCTTCTGGACGATCAGCTTCGACAGGTCGGCCTGATCAACGCTCACCTCGGCATCGTCGGCGATCTGATCGAGGATCAGCTGCGCCTTGAGGCCCTTGATGGTGTTGGCTTCGAGCTCGGCCCAGAAATCCTCGGCGGTGCGGCTGGCCTCCTCCGGGGTCTGATCGAGGTAGCGCTGCAGGGTGAGCCCGGCTTGCGCCAGCTGACCGTTGATCTGCTCCTTGCGGGCCTCGACCTCGGCAGCCACCACACCGGCGGGCACCTCGAAGTCGGTGGCCTCAACCAGGGCCTCAATGATCTTGTCGCGACCGGCGGCGACCTGCTCGGCGGCCAGGCTGGCCTCGACGCCGGAGGCCAGATCGGCCTTCATCTCCTCGACGGTGTCGAATTCGGAGATCATCGAAGCGAACTCGTCGTCGACCTCGGGCAGGATCTGCTCGGCGACCTTCTTCACGGTGACGTGGATGTCGGCGGGCTCGCCCTCCAGCGCCCCACCCACCAGGGTGGAGGCGAAGTCGGCCTCGTCGCCGGCGCTCAGACCGGTGACGGCCTCGTCCAGACCGTCGATCATGCCACCCACGCCGATCACGTAGGTGACGTCGGTGGCGGTGCCGTCGGGCAGGGCCTCGCCGTCGCGGCTGGCCACCAGGTCGATGGTCACCCGGTCACCGGCAACAGCGGCGCGGTCGACCTCGGAGGTGGTGGCGAAGCGGCTGCGCAGCATCTCGATGCGCTCTTCCACCTCGGCATCGACCGACTTGGCGGCCTCCACCTCGGCGGTCAGAGTGCTGAAGTCCGGCACGGTGAACTCGGGACGGACGTCCACCTCGGCGGTGAACTCGACCACGTCGCCGTCCTCCAGCTTGGTGATCTCGACCTCGGGATCGGCCAACGGAATCAGCTTCGCTTCGGTGACCGCGGCCTCGTAGGCGCCGGGCAGGGCGGCGTTGATGGCCTCCTGCATGACTGCGCCGCGACCGAAGCGCTGATCGATCACCAGCGGCGGCACCTTGCCCTTGCGGAAGCCGGGGATGGTCACCGACGCGGCGATGTCGGCGTACGCCTTGTCGAGGTGCGGGGCGAGGTCGGCGAAGGGAATCTCAACGGTGAGCTTGACCCTGGACGGACCGAGCTTCTCGACAGTGCTGGACAATGCAGGCTCCTGAGTGGACGAAAGACAGACCTGGCAATCCTAGTGGACGCAGCGGATAGGGCGAACTCGCCGGCCGGCGCCCGCTCCCCGACCGCCGCTCTGCGCCTGGTCAGGTCACTCTGCGCGGGAGATTCCGGGCTCAAAGCAGCGGCTCGGGGTGCAGAGTGATGGACGCGCGGCCCGCTCAGTTCGGCGGGCACGGGTCACTTCCACTACTGTGGGCTGCGCGCTTTCAGCGCACGCGGATGTAGCTCAATGGTAGAGCCCCAGTCTTCCAAACTGGCTACGCGGGTTCGATTCCCGTCATCCGCTCCAGGTGGCCCGCAGGCCACACTCGCCGATCAGGCGTAGAACCAGCTGTCGCGGGCCATGACGGCACCGACCAGGCCGGCGAACAAGAAGCCGACGAAGACCGAGATGACGCTGATACCCAGTGTGATGCCCGCGGCCGCCAAGGCCCAGGTCAGTCCCACGGCCAGCGCAGCGCTGCCGGCCAGGACTCCGATGATCATTCCCCCGATACGCACGATGTAGTGCATGGCTCGTCTCCCCCCGAAAATGAGCTAACAAGCGAACCCTAGCGGCACTCCGCGCCCGGGAAAAGACCCACATATCGGTTCACAGCCGACACACAGGGGACCGCCTCCACCTGTATCCCCTGCAATACCGCGATGACTAGGCGTCCAGCGAATGCGGCCGGCTTGGTTTTGGTCGGATGATCACCTATCCTCAACCTCACCAGTGCCGGATCATCCACCGATGAGTCCGGCACTACTGCTGTCACCACGCGTCCCACCGGACGGCGGACACCGCAGCAGCCCGACCCGGCGCCCATCGTCACGCCGCAGGGCACATCTGACATCCCGGACGTCCGCAGCGAAAACTCCCTCTTTGCCCAGCATCTGAGGGACAATGCAGCTGTTGTCCACGCAGCTAGCCGACTCCCTCAGGTGAGGGATCAGCCAACCAAACAGCCGAGGAGATACGCAGTGACCACGGATTTTGCTCCCGCCGACTTGGACGTCATCGGCGTCCTCTCCCGGCCGGCGCCCAGCGCAGGAGAGCCCTTCACCGAAGCGGAGTTGGCAGCCATCACCGAGGCCGTCAAGCAGCCTGAGTTCCCTCGCGAGTTCACCGAGGCGCTGTGGGCGGCGCTGCTGCGTGAGGACGCCGCAAGCCTGGCTCTGATGGCCACGCTGTGGGACCTGCCGATGTCACGCAAGCGCGGTTTCATGAAGGCAGTCGACACCCAGCTCTCCGAGCGTTACCCGATGTTCGCCGGGACCAGCGAGAAGTGGCCGGCCCTCAACGGCATCGGCCCCTACATTCGTGAGGCCGAAGACCGCAACGCCGACTTCGATCTGGTCAACAAGGGCTACCTGGGCTACATGGACCTGGGCTACAGCCGCCGCGAAGTCGAACTGATCGTCTGGCTGGAAGCGCTGCGCGATATGCAGTGCGCCAAGAGCCCGTGTGTGATCGGCGTACTCAAAGCCGGCGAAGTCGAGCCCGAGGGCGGCTGCCCGGTGAGCGTCGAGATCCCCAAGATGTTCGAACTGATCGGCACCGGACGCTTCCGCGAAG
>CAZLJN010000245.1:0-4121 GCA_964559815.1 uncultured Propionibacteriaceae bacterium | reverse complement strand
CCTCTCTCGATCGATGAGGAATCCCGCATGCCCGAATTCGTGTTCACCATGCACAACGTCCGCAAGAAGCTGGGCGAAAAGCTGGTGTTGGACAACGTCACGTTGAGCTTCTTCGAAGGCGCCAAAATCGGCGTCGTCGGACCCAACGGCGCCGGCAAGTCCACCATGCTCAAGCTGATGGCCGGCCTGCTCACCGCCGACAACGGTGACGCCATGCTCGCCAAAGACAAGACCGTGGGCATCCTGATGCAGGAGCCGCCGCTCACCGAGGGCAAGACCGTCCTGGAGAACATCTACGAAGGTGTCGCCGAGACCAAGGCCATGATCGACCGGTTCGAGGAGATCTCGGCCGCCATGGGTGAGCCCGACGCCGACTTCGACGCACTGCTGGCCGAGATGGGCGAACTGCAGACCGAACTCGACCATCGCAACGCCTGGGACCTGGATTCCCAGCTGGAGCAGGCCATGGACGCGCTGCAGTGCCCGCCGGCCGACGCGATCGTCGACGTCCTCTCCGGTGGCGAGCGCCGCCGAGTGGCGCTGTGCAAGCTGCTCCTGGCCCAGCCCGACCTGCTGCTGCTCGACGAGCCCACCAACCACCTGGACGCCGAGAGCGTGAACTGGCTGGAAGGCCACTTGAAGTCCTACCCGGGCGCAGTGTTGGCCGTCACCCACGACCGCTACTTCCTGGACAACGTGGCCGAGTGGATCTGTGAGATCGACCGCGGCCGGCTGCACCCCTACGAGGGCAACTACTCCACCTACCTGGAGACCAAGCGGTCTCGTCTTCAGATCGAGGGCAAGAAGGACGCCAAGCGCGCCAAGATCCTGGAGAAGGAACTGGAGTGGGTGCGCGCCAACCCCAAGGCCCGCCAGGCCAAGAACAAGGCCCGTCTGGCCCGCTACGAAGAGCTGGCGACCGAGGCTGAGCGTAACCGCAGCGTCGACCTGGCCGAGATCAACATCCCGCCGGGCCCCCGCCTGGGCTCCGACGTGCTCGAAGCCGACCACCTGCACAAGGGCTTCGGCGACCGGGTGCTGATCGACAACCTGAGCTTCACCCTGCCGCGCGCCGGCATCGTCGGCGTGATCGGCCCCAACGGCGTCGGCAAGACCACCTTGTTCAAGATGATCATCGGCGAGGAGCAGCCCGACTCCGGCACCATGAAGGTCGGCTCCACGGTCAAGTTCTCCTATGTCGACCAGGGCCGTGGCGGCATCGACCCCAACAAGAACGTCTGGGAAGTCGTCTCCGACGGCTTGGATCACATCAAGGTCGCCAGCTTCGAGATGCCGTCACGGGCCTATGTGGCCTCCTTCGGCTTCAAGGGCCCCGACCAGCAGAAGCTGGCCGGCGTCCTGTCCGGTGGTGAGCGCAACCGGTTGAACCTGGCGTTGACGCTGAAGATGGGCGGCAACGTCCTGCTGCTCGACGAGCCCACCAACGACCTGGACGTGGAGACCCTGCAGTCGCTGGAAGACGCGCTGCTGGAGTTCCCCGGCTGTGCCGTGGTGATCTCCCACGACCGCTGGTTCCTGGACCGCGTGGCCACCCACATCCTGGCATGGGAGGGCACCGACGATGACGACGCCAACTGGTTCTGGTACGAAGGCAACTTCGCCGACTACGAGGAGAAGAAGGTCGCCCGTCTCGGCATCGACCTGGCTCGCCCCCACCGGACGGCCCACCGCAAGCTGACCCGCTGAGCAGTCGACTCACCGTACCCTGGACCCACCACACGTCGGCCCGCTGAGCACATCGCCCAGCGGGCCGACGTGCATTCAGGCGGCCTCGACCGCAGCGTCCTGCCCGGTCACGGATTGCGATTCCGTCGCCTGGATCAGCTCGGCCACGGTGTCCTTCTCCTCGGCCACCGGCCGGGTGATCCGCTGGAAGGTGGCCACACCGCCGCTCAGGTCATGACCGACCGCGACGGCCTCAATCGTCAGCCGTGATTGCGCACCCTTCTCCGCATCCTCCCAACGCGAGGTGCGCAGCCGACCCACCACAACCACCGGATCGCCCTTCTTGATGCTGGCCAGCACGTTCTTGGCCAGCGTCTTGCTGCAGGTCACCCCCAGCCAGGTGGTCTCGCCGTCCGTCCATTCCCCCGCCCGCCATGCCCGCGGCGTGGAGGCCAGCCGGAAGCTGGCGTAGACGAACTCGTCGCGGACCGTGCGGCTCTCCACCTCGGTGCCGACGTTGCCGGTGATCCACACCATTGCGTCCATTGCTTCCCCTTTCCGTTTGCCGTCAGTTTCGGCAGCGGAAGGGTCGACGAGTCAGCCTCGCGGCAAATTGTGGATAGCAATGCCACCCTGTGGACGGCCCGATCAGGCTCAGCGCAGCGCGGCCCGCACGGCGTCCTGCGCCCGGTGGTAGCGGTCGAGTTCGGCCTGAACAGGGGCGAACACCTGGGCCTCGATCGCGGTGGACACCGCAGCGTTGAGCTCCTTGCGGGCCCGCCAGGCCCGCGCCTTCGCACCGGTGTTGACCAGCAGGCGACCGATCCCGGCCAGGATCAGCCCGGCCAGGACTCCGGCCACCGCCACCCAGACCCCGGCCGGCACCCCGTACCAGGACAGCAGCGGAATCCCGAAGCCGGACGCCGCCAGCGCCGGTCCGGCCAGCCACCACGCCAGGCCACCGACCACGGTGAGGATCAGCAGCCACTGCAGCAGGCTGAACAGCACCCACCACCAGGCGCCCGAAGCCACCTTCAGGTCGGTACGCGCGATCGCGGTGTCCAACTCGTCGGCCAGCAGCGCCTCGTTGCCGTGCGCAGCCCGGTCGACAGCGGCCACCCAGCCGGTGGGCATTCCCTGCGCTGCCTGGTCGATCAGCTGGCGCAGGCCCTGGTCGACCCGGGCCTTCTGGACCGCACTGGCCTTCGGCAGGGACGTCCGGTTCACTTCGGTCGGGCGATGCTCGAGTGCGGCCATCGCACCCAGGCGCAACTGCTTCAGCGGATCCGGACGCAGCCGCGACACCCAGCTCACCAGCGGCCAACCGGTCAACGCCGCACCCCGCCGCTGCCAGGCATCATGCACACCGTCGACCACCAGACTGACGCCGGCAGCCTCGCCCATGGTCTCGATCACCTGCTCTTTGAGGCTGTTGTTGAGCTTGGCCGGCACCTTGGGACCCAGATCGTTCGACAGCTGCCTGGCAGCCTTCTTCACGTCCAGGCTGAGCCGGTGCACCATCGCCCGCTTACGGGCCACGGTGGCCACCAAGGACTCGCGCAGTTCGGAGACACCGGAGCCGCGCAGGGCTGAGGTCGCCACCAGCGGCGAGGCCCGCAGGCCCTCGCGATCGAGCAGCCCCCGCAAGTCGCTCACACAATGCTTCACCTGGTCGCTGCTGAGTCGATCGACCTGGTTCAGCACCACCATCATCACGTCGGCGTGCTCGGCCAACGGTTTGAGGTAGCCGTCGTGCAGGGCGGCGTCGGCGTACTTCTGGGGATCGACCACCCAGACCAGAGCATCGACCATGTCGACCATCCGATCGACGGTCACCCGGTGGGCGTCCTCGGTGGAGTCATGGTCGGGCAGATCGAGCAGCACGAGGTTGCGCAACCGCGGATCATCGGTGGCGACCAGGTGGCGGCGCCCCACGTCCAGCCAGTCGAGCAGTTCGTTGGGAAGCTCTGTGCCCCAGCCCACGGCCATCGCCCGGGACGTGGTCGGACGGCGTACGGCGACCTGGGCGTACTCGGTGCCGGTGAGCGCGTTGAACAGGCTGGACTTGCCCGATCCGGTGGAGCCGGCCAGCGCCACCACCGTGTGGTCGGCGCTCATCGACACCCGTTGTCCGGCCCGGGTGGCCACCTTGGTGGCACGGCCGACCACCGTGGGGTTGCCGCGGCCCTCCATCGCCTCGACAGCCTCTTTCAGCAAGGCCAGTCGCAGGCCCAGCTTGTCGGCAGATAACTTCACTGCTCCCCCTCGATCGGCACGACGACAGGCGGCTCTGGCAGTGGCCAGGCCGGAACCGGCGGTGCGGGGGGCATGGTGTCAGGCGGTTCCAGCGGCGGGAGCAGGACGACCGCAGGAGTGGGGTCGATGATCTCGACCTCAGCGGCGGACTCTGCGACCGGCTCAGCCTCGGGAGTGGC
>CAZLJN010000244.1:0-4142 GCA_964559815.1 uncultured Propionibacteriaceae bacterium | reverse complement strand
TCCAGCCACGAGTTCAGTGGCGACTTCTCCGGAAGGGTGCTGCACTTCGGCATCCGCGAGCACGCCATGGGCAACATCCTCAACGCAATCAACACCGGCCTCACCCGCGCCTACGGCGGCACCTTCCTGGTCTTCGCCGACTACATGCGCGGTGCGGTGCGCCTGGCTGCTTTGCAGAAGATCCCGACCATCTTCGTCTGGACGCATGACTCGGTCGGCGTCGGCGAGGACGGCCCCACCCACCAGCCGATCGAGCATGTCGAGAGCCTGCGGATCATGCCGGGCATCGACGTGATCCGTCCGGCCGATGCCAACGAGACCGCCCAGGCCTGGGCGCTGGCCTTGTCGCACACCGACCGGCCGAGCGCACTGATCCTGTCGCGTCAGGACCTGCCGATCTTCGACCGGGCCGCGGACGGGATGGCTCCGGCCACCGAGGTCGCCAAGGGTGCCTACACCCTGATCGAGGCCGACGGTGAGCTGAAGGTGGTCATCATCGCCACCGGCTCGGAGGTCTCTGTGGCCGTCGAGGCGCGCGCCGCGCTGCAGGCTGAGGGCATCGGCACCCGGGTGGTGTCGGCTCCCTGCTTGGAGTGGTTCGACGCGCAGCCGGCCGACTATCGCGCCTCCGTCCTGCCGGACGGGGTGGCCAAGGTCGCCGTCGAGGCGGGCGTGCCCACCGGTTGGCGCGGCTACGTCGGCCAGGCCGGCGAGATCGTCGGCATCGATCACTTCGGTGAATCGGCCTCGGGCAACGTGCTGTTCGCCAAGTACGGCTTCACCGCGGACAACGTCGCGGCCAAGGCCAAGCTGGCGCTGGCTCGGCTCGGCTGAGGTTGCCTGACACGTTGAGCGGACGGCGGACGCGCGCCAACCTGCTGTTGCTGCTTGCCTCGGCAATCTGGGGGTTCGCGTTCGTCGCTCAACGGATCGGCGCGCAGTACGTCGGGCCGTTCACCTTCAACTCGGTGCGCTTCGCGCTGGGTGCGTTGGTGGTGGTGGCGATCATCGCCTGGCGTTCGGCGACGGCCAAGCATCCGCTGCCGGTGGCCAAGCGCCGCCAGGCGTGGCGGGACGTGCTCGGCCCGGGCATTGCGGCGGGGGTGTTCCTGACCGTGGCCAGCGCCCTGCAGCAAGGGGCGATGAGTTCGGTGCCGGCGGGCAACGCGGCCTTCATCACCGGGTTGTACATGGTGTTCGTGCCGGTGATCGCGGCGTTCCGCGGCCACCGCAGCAGCGTCTCGACCGTGCTCGGGGTGCTCTCGTCGGTCGTCGGGCTCTACCTGATCGCGGTGACCGACGCGTTCACCATCGGCTTCGGCGAGGTGCTGCTGATCGTCTCCACCTTGGCCTGGACCGGACAGATCCTGGTCATCGACCACTACGGCGGACGGCTGTCGGCGCTGCGCTTCGCGGTGGTGCAGTTCGTCACCTGCTCGGTGCTGTCGGCCCCGGCCGCCTTCGTCGCCGAGCCGCACCCGTTCGGCGGCATCGATCAGGCCCTGGTGCCGATCCTGTACGGCGGTCTGCTCAGCGTCGGCATCGCCTTCACCTTGCAGGTGGTGGGGCAGCGGGACGCCCTGGCCACCCATGCGTCGCTGATCATGGCGATGGAGTCGGTTTTCGGTGCCCTCGGCGGCGCACTGATCCTGGGCGAGTCGATGGGCTTGCGCGGCTACCTGGGTGCCGCGCTGATGGTGGCCGGTGTGGTCATCTCCCAGCTCGGAGTGGCCGCGCCCATCCTGCGGCGACCAGAGTCTCAGCCGACCGCGGGCGCCGCTTCGACGAAGCCCAGCGCCACCAATTCATCGACCTGATCATCGGCGGCGACCACCAGCAGATTGCGGGCGTCGGCCTGCGCGGCAGCCCAGGCGCGGCACAGCAGGCCGTCACCGGCTGCACACACCGCCCACTCTCCGTCGACCCACACCCGTTCTGCGGGCTGGACGGGGGCGCGTCCGTCCAGAAGCTGGGACAGTCGAATAATGAATTTTCGTCCACTCACACCGGCGTGTCCTGCCAGCTCGGCGAGCTGGATCGCGGGGGTGCGCAGGGGGTTGCGGCCGCGCGGCACACCGACCGAACGGCAAGTGGTCACCTGTGACCACGCCAGCAGCCGCTCACCGGAGCGGGTCCGCAGGCGTAGCTGCTGCGGGTCGCTGCTGATCACCCACCCGACGGCCTCGCCCGGTCCGTCCTCGGTTACAA
Source organism: uncultured Propionibacteriaceae bacterium (assembly GCA_964559815.1). Taxonomy (GTDB): domain Bacteria; phylum Actinomycetota; class Actinomycetes; order Propionibacteriales; family Propionibacteriaceae; genus Propionicimonas. Next base: position 1,934 of record CAZLJN010000244.1, on the reverse strand, counting down.
ACGCAATACTGACCCGGGTATGTGGTTGCACATCGTGGCGATCCACTACCTTTTCCCCTCAGAACTCGTACAGTTGGCGACGAGGTAAGTATCCCTGAGTGAGGAGTCCCCGATGGCTTACGTGATCACCGATCCGTGTGTGGATGTCAAAGACAAGGCCTGTGTTGAAGAGTGCCCGGTCGACTGCATCTACGAGGGCACCCGCACCCTCTACATCCAGCCGGACGAGTGTGTGGATTGCGGCGCCTGCGAGCCGGTGTGCCCGACTGCGGCCATCTTCTACGAAGACGACGTCCCGGGCGACCAGGCGCAGTTCACCAAGATCAACGCTGAGTTCTTCACCGAGATCGGCTCGCCGGGTGGCGCTGCTGACTTCGGTGCTTTCGACGGTGACCACCCGCTGGTCGCCGCCCTGCCCCCGAAGGAATGAGTTCGGGGCTGGCCGCAAGGCTGCCCGACTTTCCCTGGGACTCTCTGGCTGGGGCCCGGCAACGGGCCTCAGCCCATCCCGGCGGGATCGTCGACCTGTCGGTCGGCACGCCGGTTGATCCCACCCCGACGATCGTCCGCGAGGCGTTGATCGCGCACGCTGACGCGCCCGGGTACCCCACCACCTGGGGAACCGCGCAGTTGCGTGCGGCGATCGTCGACTACCTGCAGACGCGCTGGGCGTCCGTGCCGCTGCGGGACGTGAATGTGCTGCCGGTTGTCGGCACTAAAGAGTTGGTCGCGCTGCTGCCGTCCCAACTCGGGCTCGGACCGGACGATGTGGTGGTTGTTCCGACGACCGCCTATCCCACCTACGACGTCGGCGCCAAGCTGTGCGGCGCACAGGTGGTCGCCAGCGACGACCCGGCCGAGATGGCGGCGGTGGCGCCGAAGCTGATCTGGATCAACTCTCCGGCCAACCCGCACGGCCGCATTCTGGATGCTGCCGAGATGCGCGCCTGGGTGGAGGCTGCCCGCGCTGTCGGCGCGGTGCTCGCCTCCGATGAGTGCTACGGCGAGTTCGGCTGGGATGCCGAGCCGATCTCGGTGCTGCATGGGGGAGTGAACGGCGGCTCGCTGGACGGGCTGCTGGCGGTTCATTCGTCCTCGAAGCGGTCGAACATGGCCGGCTATCGCGCCGGCTTCATCGCCGGCGATCTGGCGCTGGTGGCCCCGCTGCTGGAGGTGCGCAAGCATTCCGGCCTGATGGTGCCGCTGCCGGTACAGGCCGCGTTGGCGGTCGCGCTCGGCGATCAGACCCACGTCGAGGAGCAGCGGCAGCGCTACGCCGGACGGCGCGCACTGCTGCGTCCGGCGTTGGAGGCGGCGGGCTACCGCGTTGAGCACTCCGAGGGCTCGCTGTACCTGTGGTGCACCCGCGACGAGGACTGCCGCGCCAGCATCGATCACCTCGCCGGTCTGGGCATTCTGGCCGCCCCGGGTGACTTCTACGGCGCGAGCACGTTCGTCCGGGTGGCGCTGACGGCGACCGACGAGCGCATCGACGCGGCTGCCGCGCGATTGGCCGCCTCGGCCTGAGCGGCCCTCTCGAAACCCCGAAGAACCAGAAGAGCCCCCAGCCGCTCGGGCTGGGGGCTCTTGCCGGGGGTTTGGGGGATCAGCTGACGACTTGGCCGCCGGCCGACTTCCAGTTGTTGATGCCGCCGGCCAGGTCGTAGACCGAACCGAAACCGAGCTGCACCATCATCGACATCGCGACCTTGGAACGGTTGGCTGCGCGGCAATAGACCGCATAGGTCTTGGTCTTGTCGAGGGCATCGACCTTGGTGGCAAAGTCAGACGCCTCGACGTCGATGTTGATCGCGCCGGCCAGGTGCCCGGAGGCGAACTCGGCCGGAGTGCGCACGTCGACCAGGACGGTGTTCGGCAGCTTCACCGCGCCGGCGAAGTCCGCCGGTGCCAGCGAGGTGCCGTTGGCTGGCACC
>CAZLJN010000243.1:0-4152 GCA_964559815.1 uncultured Propionibacteriaceae bacterium | reverse complement strand
GGTCGGCTCATACTCGGCCACTAGTGCCTGCACCCGGCTAACCGCGGCCGGTCCGGCCGGCACGGTCTCGACCGGGTAGGCCAACAGGCCGTCCCGATCACAGGCCGCTACGCCGATTCGGGCCTTGCCCCAATCGAGCGCCAACCGGACGCCGGTGCGCACGCTCAGCCCGCCAAGGCGGCGCTGATGGCGCTCAGCGCGGCCGCCGCGCCGTTGACGTCGGTACCGCCACCCTGGGCGAGGTCGTCACGACCGCCGCCACGTCCGCCCAGAGCCGGAGCGCCGGCGGCGACCAAGGCACCCGCCTTCGCGCCGCGCTCGCGCGCCGCAGCAGTGGTGGCGGTGATCAGCACCGGCTTGGCGTCGCCGCCGACCAGCGCGACCACCCCAGCCCGGGAGCCGAACGCATCGCGCAACTGCATGGCCAGAGTGCGCAGATCATCGCTGGACGTGCCGGGCAGGTGGCTGGCCACCAGCTCGTAGCCGCCGACAGCCTGCGCGGCGGCCACCAGAGCCGGCACCTGGGCCAGCAGCTGCTGGGCACGCAGCGCGGCCACTTCCTTTTCAGCATCCTTGACCTGGGCGATCAGCTTGGCCACCCGATCGGGCACCTGCTCCGGCTGAACCTTCAGCAGCTCGGCCAGACCGGCCACCAGGGCACGCTCCTTGGCCAGGCCGGCGAACGCGTCCGCAGCCACGAAGGCCTCCACCCGGCGCAGGCCGGAACCGACCGAGGACTCCCCCATCAGCGTGAGCAGCCCGATCTGGGCGGTGTTGGCCACATGGGTGCCGCCGCACAGCTCGCGCGACCACGGCCCCCCGAGTTCGACCACCCGGACGACCTCGCCATACTTCTCGCCGAACATGGCCTGGGCGCCCAGCGCCTTGGCGTCGGCCAGAGCCATTTGCGAGGCGGTGACCTCGTAGTCGGCGCGGATCGCCTCGTTGGCGATGCCTTCGAGTTCTTCCTTCATCGCCGGGCTCAACGCGGTGGTGGCGTTGAAGTCGAAGCGCAGGTAGCCGGGCTTGTTGTACGACCCCGCCTGGTGGGTGCCCTGGCCGAGGATCTGCCGCAGCGCCGCGTTCACGATGTGGGTCGCGGTGTGCGCCTGGCAGGCGCCCTGACGCGCCAGCGGATCGACCGCGGCCAGCACCGAGGCGCCGGTGGCCAACTCGCCGTCGTCGACGCGCACCTTGTGCACCACCAGCCCCTGCACCGGACGCTGCACGTCCAGCACTTCCAGGCTGAGACCGTCACCGGTGATCAGACCGGAATCGGCGTCCTGGCCACCGGCCTCGGCGTAGAACGGGGTCTCGGCCAGCACGACCTCGACCACCGAGCCCGGCGTGGCCCGCTCGACCAGCTGGCCGTCGGCGATGATGCCACGCACGGTGGTGTCGGCATCGAGCCGATCGAAGCCGAGGAAAGGAATCTCACCGGCCGCGCGCAACGTCCGGTAGGCCTCGGTGGCCACCGTGGTGCCCTTCTTGGCCTTGGCGTCGGCCTTGGCGCGCTCACGCTGCTCGGTCATCAAGCGCTTGAAGCCCTCGCGATCGACGCTGAGGCCCTGCTCGGAGGCCATCTCCAGGGTCAGATCGATCGGGAAGCCGTAGGTGTCGTGCAGCTGGAACGCCTGCTCGCCACTGATCAGCGCCGACTCTTCGGCCTTCGCCGCGCCCGCAGCCAAGTCGAAAATCTGGGTGCCGGCCGCCAGCGTCCGGCGGAACGACTCCTCCTCGGCGTAGGCCACCTGGGAGACCCGGGCCCATTCGGTATCGATCTCGGGGTAGGACGCCTTCATCACGTCGCGGCTGATCGGCAACAACTCCGGCAGCACCGGATCGGTGACGCCCAGCAGGCGCATCGCCCGGATGCTCCGCCGCAGCAGCCGCCGCAACACGTAGCCGCGGGCTTCGTTGCCGGGGGTGACCCCGTCGGTCATCAGCATCAGCGAGGAGCGGATGTGGTCACCGACCACGCGCATCCGCACGTCGTCGTCGCCACCGCGTCCATAGGCCCGACCCGACAGTTGGGCGGCCATGTCGAGGACGGGGCGCACCTCGTCGATCTCGTACATGTTGTCGACGCCCTGCAGCAGGTAGGCGATCCGCTCCAGACCGGCGCCGGTGTCGATGTTCTTGCTCGGCAACGGCCGCGCCACGTCGAAGTCTTCCTTGGCCCGCACCGCGGAGAGTTCCTCGGTCTGGAAGACCAGGTTCCAGATCTCCAGGAAGCGATCCTCGTCGGCTTCGGGGCCACCGTCGGCGCCGAACTCCGGCCCACGGTCGATGTAGATCTCCGAGCAGGGTCCGCCCGGACCGGGGACGCCCATGTGCCAGTAGTTGTCCTTCAGCCCGCGCCGCTGGATCCGTTCGGACGGGATGCCGACGCCGCGCCACAGCTCGGCGGCCTCATCGTCGTCGTAGTACACGGTGACCCAGATGCGTTCGGGATCGAAGCCGAGGAAGCCGTCGGCCTGGCTACCGGTGACCAGCTCCCAGGCGTACTCGATCGCTCCGGCCTTGAAGTAGTCGCCGAAGGAGAAGTTGCCGAGCATCTGGAAGAAGGTGCCATGACGCGTGGTCTTGCCGACCTCCTCGATGTCGAGGGTGCGCACGCACTTCTGCACGCTGACGGCCCGATCCCAGGGCGCGTCCTCGGCCCCGGTGAAGTAGGGCTTGAACGGCACCATGCCGGCGTTGACGAACAGCAGGGTGGGGTCGTTGTAGACCAGGGACGCCGACGGGACGATCGAGTGCCCGCGCGCAGCGAAGTAGTCGATGAATCGACGCCGGATTTCGGCGGTTTGCATGTGGTTGTTCTCCTGTTGGGTCGGTGTGCGTGGCTGGCTCCTCCTGGACGAGATCGGTTCACCCGTCCAGGCCGGTAGCCTCCCGCAGCTCCGTCTCGCGCTCGGCCATCGCCTGCGACATGGTGGCGAAGAAGTCCCCCAGCCAGGAGGTGACACCTTCCTGGGTCTTGGAGATCTGATCGGCCACGCCTGCCGGAGTGAACCGCTGGTAGTACTCCTTGCCCTTCAAGATGATGATCGCGGCGAGGCCGACGCCGATGACGAACCAGAACAGGCGCTTGCCCATCACTTCGCCTTTCGCTTACCACTGACCGCTTGACGCAGTCCGTAGGTGAAAGCGGCGGTCTTGACCAGCGGTCCGCCCAACGTGGTGGAGAAGACCGTCGACAGCTGCGCGGCGTTCTCGGCGACCACGGTGGCATTGGCGCTCACCTTAGCGATGTCCTCGGTGACCAGGCTGAGCTTGCCCAACTCGTCATTGGTCGCGGTCACGGTGCCCCGCAGCTCGACCAGAATCGGTACCGCGTTGTGGCCGATATCACGGACGGCCAGCCGGGTCTCTTCCAGCACCCGCCCCAGCTTCAGCAGCGGGACCGCACTGAAGCCGACCAGTGCCACGGCGGCAATGGCGGCGATCAGACCGGCGACTTCTCCGACGGACATGGTGTACCTCGCGGGTTTGGCGGACGGTGGACACCGGCGTGGAAGCCGGTGCGCCAAGCCTAGTGCACCGCGTCAGCGGACGCCTGCCCGGCCGCAGCCGTCGGCGGACGCCACGGTTGCCGCTCGGCGCGGGCGGCGAAGAACACCGTGATCACCGCACCGAGCAAGGACGCAACGGCGGGCAGCAGCAGGCTGATCGCCATCGCGGTGCTGAATCCGGCCTGCAATGCCTGCGGGAGCCGTCCGGAACTCTCCGCGGCGGAGGCGGCAGCGGCACCACCGGGAAGATGCACGGCCAACTGGGCCTGCATCAGCGCGGCGATGGCCGCGCTGCCGACGACCGCCCCCACCTGACGCATCGAGTTGTAGATGCCCGACCCGGCGCCGGCATCGGGGCCGGCCAGGTTGTAGGTGGCCGTGGTGCCGATCGGCGAGTAGGTGAACGAACTACCCACGCCCATCAGTGCGGCGGGGATCAACAGCCGCCACCACAGGGTCTCGTCGGGCACCATCCAGGCCGCGAACAGCGCCATCGAGGCCGCCAGCACCAGCAGGCCGCTGGTAGCCAGGATTCGCGGATGGACGCGGTCGACCAGGCGTCCGACCACCGGGGCCAGCAGCCCGGACAACACTGCGGTCGGAATCGTCTGCAGGGCGGCCCGGGTCGGAGTGAAAC
>CAZLJN010000242.1:0-4154 GCA_964559815.1 uncultured Propionibacteriaceae bacterium | reverse complement strand
CCCTTTGACAGCGGTGCCGGCGTCGTCGGCGAACTTCTTGGCGTTCTCGGGCAGGTCCTCGGCGAAGCCCTTGACCGCAGTGCCGGCATCTTCGGCGAAGCCCTTGACGGCGGTGCCGGCGTCGGCAGCCAGTTTCTGGGCGTTCTCGGGCAGGTCGTCAGCGAAATCCTTGGCCTTCTCGAAGGCGTCACCGGCGACGTCTTTTGCCTTCTCCCCGAAATCCTTGGCCTTGTCCATCAGGCCATCCAGGAAGCCGCCCTCTTCGGCAGCGGGGGGTGTGTTCTGATCGCTCATGTCTTCCTCATCTCTGGGTGAAGCAGCAATACCTCAACACTAGGGCGCGGGGGTCACCCGCAACACCCGGAAACCTTTGGCACTTGCGGTGCGTTCGCAGCCGAAGCCGGACGCCTGCAGCCAGGTCTGCAGCGAGTCGGCGCCCAGGTTCTTGCCGACCACCAGGCGGGCTTCGCCACCGGGCGCGAGCCGGGGCAGCCAGGTGAGCAGCAGCTCGTGCAGCGCCTCCTTGCCGATCCGGATCGGCGGGTTCGACCAGATCTGGTCGTAGCGGACGTCCGGGTCGACCTGCTCAGGCAGCAGCGCGTGCACCCGCTCGGCCACCCCGTGGGTGGCGGCGTTGGTGGCGGTGAGCTCCAGGGCGCGTTCGTTCACGTCCACGGCATCGATGACCGCTTCGGGGCAGGCGGTGGCCAGCGCGACCGCGAGCACGCCATAGCCGCAGCCCAGATCAAGCAGCCGGGTCGCACCCGACGGTGGCGCGGACTCCCGCAGCAACACCGCGGTGCCCAGGTCGAGCCCGTCGGCGGAGAACACGCCCGCCGCGGTGGTGAAGGTCCAGTCGGTGTCCCAGAAGCGGGCCCGGATGTCACGCCGGTTCTCCGCCCCCGTGGGGGTGTGGAAGTAGTGGCTCATCCGAGTTCCTCCCGGTCGCGGCGGGCACGGGCAGTCTCCACCCGCGCGGCCAAGTCCTCGTCGGCGGGGTAGCCGACCTCCTCCAACACCAGACCGCCCGGCGCCAGCACAGGTACCTCGCCGCAGCGCTGGTCGTTGTCGACCAGGCCGGCCAGCCAGTCCGCGTCGCGACGGCCGGTGCCGACCTCGACCAGGGCACCCACCATCGAGCGCACCATCGAGTGACAGAAGGCATCGGCGCGCAGGCCGACCTCGACGCGTCCGTCCGGCAGCCGGACGGCCTGCAGGTGCTGCAGATCGCGGATCGTGGTGGCACCTTCGCGAGCGCGGCAGAAGGCGGCGAAGTCGTGCAGCCCTCGCAGCGGTGTAGCGGCGGCGTTGATCGCGTCGACATCGAGGCGTCCGCGGACCGCGGTGGTGGTGTAGCGATCCAGCGGGTCCCGCACGCCATCGGCCAGCCGGTAGGTGTAGCGCCGCCAGATCGCGGCGAACCGGGCATCGAAGCCGGCCGGGGCCACCTGGATCCGGCGGACGGCCAGGTCGTCGGGCAGGGCTCGGCGCAGTCGTCGGGTCAGCGTGGCGACCACCTCGTCGGCGTCGGCGACGTCCAGGTCGACGTGGACCACCTGCCCGCGGGCATGGACGCCGGCGTCGGTGCGTCCGGCGCAGACCAGGATGGGCGGATCGATCCGCAGCACCCGGCCGATCCAGGACTCCAGTTCGCCCTGGACGGTGCGCAGACCGGTCTGCGCGGCCCAGCCGTGGAAGCCGCTGCCGTCGTAGGACACATCGAGGCGGAATCGGGTCGTCATCGGCGGGCGTAGGTGAGGTCGTAGATGGTGCGGCCGGCGTCGATGCCGCGCTGCTCGTACTTGGTGATCACTCGGCCGTCGAACCGCGGCGCCCAGCCACCGTGGACATCGGTCAGGTGGGGGCAGGCATCGAGAACCTCGCGCATCGCCTCAGCGTAATCGGCCCAGTCGGTCGCCAGCCGCCAGGCACCGTCGGGGGCGAGTCGGGAGGCGACCAGTTCGGCGAACTCGGCGCTGACCAGGCGGCGCTTGTGGTGGCGAGCCTTGTGCCACGGGTCAGGGAAAAACGTCCACAGCTCGCTGATCGAGCTTTCGTCGAAGACCGTGGCGAGCGCCTGAGCGCCGTCGGCCACCACCAGTCGGACGTTGCTGAGTTCGTTGCGGGCCAGCTTGCTCAAGGTCGAGGCCACCGCCGGGGTGAATACCTCGAAGGCGATCAGGTTGGCCTCGGGGTGAGCCAGGGCGCCGGCGGTGATCGCAGCACCGGTGCCGGAGCCGATCTCGACGATCAGCGGGGCCTGGCGGCCGAACGCGGCCGCCCAGTCGATATGGGCGTGGTCGGCCACCGAGGTCTCCCGTTCACCGGCTGCCACCTCGATCACCCAGTCGTCGTGGTGGGCATCCCAGGCTCGCTGCTGGGAGGGGTTCATTCGCGCGCTTCGCCGCACATAGCTGACAACATCGCGGTGAATCCTGGACACGGCGGCAATGGTAGTGGCCCCGGGCGGGGCGACGCCCCCGGCTCCGGCGTGCAACGAATTCACCCCGATTCGCGTCATCGGTCGCCGGATGCGGCCCCGGCGAGAGAATCGGGGTGAATTCGTCCCAGCGGCCTCCGGGGTCGACCAGGGGAGGTTCGGGGCTGTTGCGGGCTGCTGTTGGTGCCCCGAGGCGCTTTCATAGAAGCGTGAGAACAATCTTGAACCTGATCTGGCTGATCTTCGGCGGCTTCTGGCTGGCCCTGGGCTATGTGCTGGCCGGCATCCTGGCCTGCATCTTCATCGTCACCATCCCGTTCGGGGTGGCGTCCTTCCGGATGGCGGCGTTCGCGTTCTGGCCGTTCGGACGGACGGTGATCAGCAAGCCGGGCGCCGGGGTGGGTTCCGGGATCGCGAATGTGATCTGGTTCCTCATCGCCGGGCTGTGGCTGGCGATCGGACACGTCACCACCGCGATCGCGCAGGCGGTGACGATCATCGGCATCCCGCTGGCGATCGCCAACCTGAAGATGATCCCGGTCACCTGCTTCCCGTTCGGCAAGGAGATCATCGACGACCGGCTGCTGCAGCCCGGTGCCGAGGTGCTCTACCACGTCTGATCGACCACGGTTTCGACGCGGACGTTGGGTGGCCTGCTCAGCCAACGGCTGGGGAATCCCGCGCTGGTTGAGCAGCGAGCGGCAGTGAGAGCACCGCGGGCGATCGGCAGCCGAGCGGACCGATAGGCTGGGTCGGTGGGCTTCAGCGTCGAACTATTTCTCACTACGGCAGTCACGTTGTTCGTCATCGTCGATCCGCCGGGTCTGCTGCCCGTCTTTCTGGGGCTGACCCGCCGACTGGATCGTCCGCAGCGCAAGCGTGCGGCCACCCGTGCGTCCGCGGTGGGCTTCGGGGTGATCGCGATCTTCGCGCTGTTCGGACGCCAGATCCTGGATTACCTGCAGGTCTCGGTGCCCGCGATGGCCGTCTCCGGCGGTCTGCTGTTGTTGCTGGTCGCCCTCGAACTGCTGCAGGGCAAGTCCGAAGATCCCACCTCGCACGAAGGCGTGAACGTGGCCGTGGTGCCGCTGGGCACGCCACTGCTGGCCGGGCCCGGCGCGATCGTGGCGACCATGCTCGCCGTCCAGCGCCAGCCCGACCTGATCGGCTACCTGACGGTGGCGGCCGCGCTGATCGTGGTCTTCTTCCTGGTCTGGGTCTTTCTGCTGTACGCCGACTTGATCCGGGCCGTCCTGCGCGAGTCGGGCACCGTGTTGGCGTCCCGAATCGCCGGCATGCTGCTGAGTGCGATCGCCGTCCAGATGATCGCCGACGGGGTGTGGGGCTTCATCGCCGCCCACTGACCCTCAGGCGGAACGTTCCTCCCACAGCTGGGCCAGCGCCTGGCTGAACACGTCGGTCGCCTGCGCGCCGGACACCGCATGGGTGCGGTCGAAGACGAACGTCGGAACCGCGCGGATGCCCAACTGGCTGGCGGTGCGGACGTCGGCGGACACCGCATCGTCCCACTCGGCCGACTCCAGCGCTGCGACCACCGCCTCGCGGGACAGTCCGACCTTCTCGGCCAACCCGACCAGGGCGTCCGGATCGCCGATCGAGATCCCGTCGGCGAAGTGGGCGGTGAACAGCGCCTGCTCCAACTCCCAGGCCAGAGCGCCGGAATCGTCGGCGGAGATAGCGGCCTGAATCAGCC
>CAZLJN010000241.1:0-4155 GCA_964559815.1 uncultured Propionibacteriaceae bacterium | reverse complement strand
TTCAAGTTCCGCGGCGCCTATAACCGCATGGTGCAGATTCCCGCCGATCGCCGGGCGGCGGGGGTGGTGGCCTGCTCGTCGGGCAACCATGCGCAGGGGGTGGCCGAGGCGGCGCGGCTCCTGGACATGCCGGCGGTGATCGTCATGCCCCACGACGCGCCGGCCCTCAAGCGCGCCCGCACCGAGGCCCTCGGCGCCAGCGTGGTCGGGCTCACCTTGGTGGCGGCCGGCGCGGCGGCGATGGTGCTGGCCGGCGTCGTCCTGATGGCCTCGGACGCGACCAAGACGCGCGCGGCGCTGACCCAACTGCTTCCGCCCCTGATCGGTGTGATCGTCGGCGGCATCGGCCTGCTGTAGGCCACCTTCCCTCCATCTGAAAGGCATTCCATGAGTAACCCGGTCATTGAGCAGCTGCACCAGCGCCGCTCGGTGCGCGCCTTCACCGGCGAACCTGTCGCCGAGGACGACCTGGCGGCCATCCTGAGCGCCACCCAGCAGGCACCGACCTCGATCAACGGCCAGCAGACCTCGTTGGTGGTGATCCGGGATCGCGAGCGCATCGCCCAGGTCGCCGAGATCGCCGGCGGTCAGCCGCAAGTGGCCGGCGCGGACGTCGTGGTCGTCTTCGTCATCGACTTCAACCGCACCGCCGAGGCGGCCAGGATCGCCGGCACCGAGCAGGTCGTCGAGCGCTCCGCCGAGGGCATCGTCACCGGCGCGGTGGATGCCGGGATCGCCTTGGCCACCTTCCAGGCTGCGGCCAACGCGCTGGGCTACGGCAGCACCCCGATCGGTGGCATTCGCCGCAACCCCGACAAGCTGATCGAACTGCTCGGCCTGCCGCCGCGCACCTACCCGGTGGTGGCCGCCACCCTCGGCGTCCCTGACCCGGAGCGACTGGCCCAGGTGAAGCCGCGGGTGCCGCTGGAGTCGTTCGCGATGCCCGAGACCTACGACGCCGACAAGGTCGCCGACGGTGTGGCCGCTTACGACCAGGTGCTGCGCGCCTGGTGGGACGCCCAGGGGCTGACCCAGATGGGCACCTACTCCCACGACACGGCCAAGACCTACTCCACGGTGTACTTCCCGAAGGTCGCCGCCACCCTGCGCGCCCAGGGCTTCGAGTTCGCCGACGAGGCCTGAGTCGTCCGCGCCCGCCACGTCCGGCTAGCCTGCGGGCATGAGCGAGGTGTGGCGGGCGCGGTGGGCCAATGGTGGCGTGGTCTGGGGGCTGCTTTCCCAGGTGATCCTGGTGTTCCTGGGTGTGGATTACGCCGTCGAATACGCCCAGGATGAGCCGGACCTGATGATCCTGGCGTGGTGTCTGGTCGCCACCGTCTACGCCGCGGTGATGATCGTGGCGCTCACCGTCGCCGCCCAGGCGGTGCAGTCCGCGCACGCCTACCGTCCGACCCGGCTGCAGTCACACCCGGTCGTGCAGGTGGTCGCGATGGCGTCCTCGCTGGTGAGCGCCTTCATCGGGATCGCCGCCGCGTTCATGGTGGTGGTGCTGAAGGACGACCCCACCGACGGCTGGTGGTACAAGGGCCTCGGGGTCTGGGCGATGGTGCTGGCCTGGGGAGTGCTGCATTGGGGCTTCGCCCAGTGGTACCACGCCCGGTACTACCGCACGCCGATGCCGCCGATGGAGTTCCCCGGCACGCCCAATCCGCACCTGGTCGACTTCGCCTACTTCGCCTTCACCGTCGGCACCACCTTCGCCGCCTCGGACGTGAGCGTCCGCACCCGCGATGTGCGCTGGGTGGTTACCCTGCACGGCGTCATCGCTTTCTTCTTCAACAGCGCCATCATCGTGTTGGCGCTGAGCACGCTGACCGGCTCGGGCTAGGTCTTCGGCCCCGCTGGTGGGGCAGTGAGCGGGTCGACCCTCCGCACCACTGTCGGCAGCCTCGCCGGGTCGAAACCTCCGCGCGCGGCAACCCCGCATTTGTGGGTATTCCCCCGGCGTCGTCTTTCACGACTAAGCTACTTGAAGAAATCTTCAAGTCGAGGAGCGAAGGCGTGCCGACACCGCTGCACGAGGCCAAGGCCGAACTGTTCCGCACGCTCGGGCATCCGGTGCGGATCCGGGTACTGGAGCTGCTGAGCGAACGCGAACACGCCGTCCACGAGCTGCTCGCCGAGATCGCCATCGAACCCAGTGCGCTGTCTCAGCAACTCGGAGTGCTGCGCCGGGCGGGCGTCGTCCGGCAGCGGCGCGAAGGTGGCGAGGTGCGCTACGCCGTCCAGACCGAGTCGGTGCCGGCGCTGCTGGCCGCCGCCCGGGCCGCCCTGTCCGATGTGCTCGCCGGACAGATGCAACTCCAGGCCGACCTGGACGACGAGAGCGCGGCCAGCTGATGAGCCTGACCCGCCTGATCGGCATGATTGCGCGCACCGGAAGGGTCGCCGAGCCGATCACCCCCGCCGCCGAGCCGCCCTTCGAGGTGCGTGACGGCTTCGTGGCTCCCGCCTGCCTGCGCGGCAGCGCCCAGGTGCGCCACGTGGACGCCGGCTCTTGTAACGGCTGCGAGATCGAGATCGCCGCCGCCTTCGGCCCGGTGTACGACGCTGAACGGGTCGGCGCCCGGCTGGTCGCCTCACCCCGCCATGCCGATGTGGTCGCGGTCACCGGGGTGGTCACCGTCAACATGGCCGAACCGCTGCGCAACACCATCGAGGCCACCCCGCGGCCGCGGGTGGTGGTGAGCATCGGCGACTGCACCCGCAACTGCGGCGTCTTCGCCGGCTCCTACGCGGTCGCCGGATCAGTTGACGACGTCACCGAGGTGGACGTCCATGTGCCCGGCTGCCCGCCGGCCCCCGAAGCGATCCTGGCTGCCCTACAGGCGGTGACCCAGCGATGAACCTGGTCGACGTGGGCATTCAGGCCGCCATCGGTGCCGCTGGGGTCGCGATCCTGGCCGCGGTCGTGCTGCGTCATCGTGCCCGCAACGTGGTGGCCGGGCTCGCCGTGGCCGCCAGCGGCCTGGCCGCAGCCACCGCCGGGCTCGCCGCGCTGCTCGGAGTGGCCGGCTCAGGGCTGTGGCTCCCGGTGGCGCTGCCCGAGGTCACCATCGATCCGCTGGTGCTGGCCCCCGATCGGCTCGGCGGCTTCTTCATGCTGCTGGCCGGGCTGGTGATCGCGATCTCGTCGCTGTTCGGCATCGGCTACGCCCACGGCGCGGCCGCCTCCCGCACCGGCTGGACGGGGTTCGCGCTGTTCGCCATCGGGGTGGAACTCGTCCCCGCCGCCCAGGACGTACTCAGCTTCGCCCTGGCCTGGGAGCTGATGGCATTGGGCTCGACCGTTCTTCTGCTGGCCGATCACGCCAGCCGCGCCGCCGTCCGCGAAGCCACCTTGTGGTACGCGGTGATGACCCAACTGTCATTCCTGCTGCTGCTGGCCGGCTTCGGCGTGCTGGTCGCTCACGGTGGCGGCACCTCGTTCACCCGCCTGGTCGGCGTCGCTGAGCCGTTCGCCGGCGTGGCGTTCGGGCTGCTGATCGCCGGCTTCGCCACCAAGGCCGGCCTGGTGCCGGTGCACGTCTGGCTGCCGCGCGCCCACCCCGAAGCCCCGAGCCACGCCTCGGCGGCGATGAGCGCGGCCATGGTCAAGATGGGCGTCTACGGGATCCTGCTGGTGACCCTGCGGCTGCTGCCGTCCGGGCCGTCGTGGTGGTCGCTGGTGCTGGTCTTCCTCGGCGCGATCTCGGCGCTGTACGGCATTTTGCAGGCCTCGGTGCAGTCGGATCTGAAGCGCCTGCTGGCCTACTCGACCACGGAGAATGTGGGCCTGATCGTCACCGCCATCGGTGCCGGGCTGATGCTGCGCCAAGCCGGACAGTTCGCGGTCGCCGACGTGGCCCTGGTCGCCGCGCTGCTGCTGGCGATCAGCCACGCCGCCTTCAAGACCGTGCTGTTCCTGGGGGCCGGCGCAGTGCTGCACGCCACCGGCGAACGCGACCTGGACGCCCTGGGCGGGCTGGCCTCGCGAATGCCGATCACCAGCCTGACCTTCGGCATCGGCGCGCTCGGCGCGGCGGCCCTGCCGGTGACCTCGGGCTTCGTGGCCGAATGGGTGCTGCTGCAAGCGCTGATCCACGCCGACGCACGCACCGACCGACTGCTCGCGGTGGTCATCCCGATCACCAT
>CAZLJN010000240.1:0-4169 GCA_964559815.1 uncultured Propionibacteriaceae bacterium | reverse complement strand
GAAACGCCCCACCGCTCAGGTCAGTCGGGCTGGGCGCAGCGCCACCCGGGTCTGGGTGGAGGCCGCCCCGCAGTCGCGCTTGAGTCGCTTCACCAGGCGGTCGAGACTGGCGGTGTCGGCCACCACCGCGCGCACCAGGAAGTCGAAGCCGCCGGTGAGGTGGACAGCATCGATCACTTCGGTGAGGGGGCTGATCGCGGCCAGGAAGTCGGCATCGTCGAAGCCGGACGCCAGCCGCACATCGATGTAGACCTCCAACGCGCCGGGACGGGCGGTGACGGCGGCAGTGGTGACGGTGTAGCCGGTGATCGTCCCCTCGGCTTCGAGCTTGCGGACCCGGGCTGCCGTGGCGGCCGTGCTCAGCCCGACTCGCCGTCCGAGTTCACTGAACGAAAGTCTCGCGTTGTGCCGCAATTCGGCGAAGATCTGTTCGTCGATTCGATCCATGTAGACGATCGTAAGGTGCTGACCCGTGATGCGTGCAGTCGATAAGCGGTCGGCTGGCCACAATGGTGCGGTGATCGATCAACCTCTGGCTGCGCTGGTGGCCGGCCTGGCCGCCGGTCTGGCCATTGCGATGCCGTTGGGCGCGATCGGCGTGCTGATCCTGCGGGAGTCGATTCTGAACGGGCTGCGCCACGGGCTGGCTGCCGGCGCGGGGGTGGCCTTCGTGGATCTGACCTACTGCACTCTGGCGGTCAGTGTGGGGGTGGTGTTCGCCCCGGTGATCCGATCCTGGGGGGCGGTCCCGGCGGTGATCTCGGGGCTGGTGCTGATCGGCCTGGGCCTGTATCAACTCGTCCAGGCCCGGTCGGGCGCGGCCTCCGAGCCTGTCGAGGTGCCCAGGCGGGCGGTGTTCCTCCGCTTCGTGGCGCTCACCGCGATCAATCCGGCGACCCTGCTCTACTTCCTGGCCTTGGCCAGTGTGGTGACCACCACGGCCACCTCCTGGCTGGCCCCCGCCTCCTTCGTGGTGGGCACGGGGGTGGCGTCTCTGGCCTGGCAGTGGGGCCTGGCTTTCGTCGGTGCCCGGGTCGGCGCGATGCTGCCCGCGCGGGTGGTCGGACTGCTCGGTTGGGTGGCCTCCGGGGTGATCATCGTGCTGGGCATTTCGGTGATCGTGGTCGGGATAAACGCGGCCGCAATTGCTTCCGGTTAGGCTGAATCCCGGTCAACCACTAGAGTTGTGAGGTGAATTCCGAACTTCCCGAGCTGGACGCCGATACCGCCACCTCCGAATCGAGCGCCGCCGGCTTCGCCGAACTGGGCTTGGACGACAAGATCCTTCGAGCCCTCCGCGACCTCGGTTACGAGACCCCTTCGCCTATTCAGGCCAAGACGATTCCCGCCCTTCTGGAGGGCCGCCACGTTGTCGGCACCGCCCAAACCGGCACCGGTAAGACCGCTGCTTTCGCCCTGCCGATCCTCGATCAACTTGACCTGCGCGCCAAGGCGCCGCAGGCGCTGGTGCTGGCGCCGACGCGCGAACTGGCCGTCCAGGTGTGTGAGGCGTTCCAGTCCTACGCCGCCCGGATGACCGGCGTCCATGTGCTGCCGGTGTACGGCGGCCAGGGCTACGGCGTCCAGTTGAGCGCGCTGGCGCGCGGCGTCCATGTGGTCGTCGGCACGCCCGGCCGAATCATGGACCACCTGGAGAAGGGCACCCTCGACCTGACCCAGCTGCGGTTCCTGGTGCTCGACGAAGCCGATGAGATGCTCTCGATGGGCTTCGCCGAGGACGTCGAGACCATCCTGGCCGACACCCCTGACGACAAGCAGGTGGCGCTGTTCTCGGCCACCATGCCGCCGGCGATCCGTCGGCTCAGCCAGCGCTACCTGACCGATCCGGTCGAGGTCAGCGTGAAGGGCAAGACCGCCACCGCCGCCAACGTGCGCCACCGCTACCTGCAGGTGTCCTACCCGAGCAAGGTCGATGCGCTGACCCGCATCCTGGAAGTCGAGAACTTCGACGGACTGATCGTCTTCGTCCGCACCAAGAACGACACCGAGACTGTGGCCGAGAAGCTGTCCGCGCGCGGCTACTCCGCGGCCGCCATCAACGGTGACATCGCCCAGCCCCAGCGCGAGCGGGTGATCAACCAGCTGAAGTCGGGCAAGCTCGACATCCTGGTGGCCACCGACGTCGCCGCCCGCGGCCTGGACGTCGACCGGATCACCCACGTGGTGAACTTCGACCTGCCGCTGGACACCGAGTCCTACGTGCACCGGGTCGGACGTACCGGCCGCGCCGGCCGCAGTGGTGAGGCGATCTCGTTCGTCACGCCGCGGGAGCGCCGATTGCTGGCCACCATCGAGCGGGTCACCAAGCAGGCGCTCAGCCCGATGACCCTGCCGTCGGCCGAAGACATCAACGCCAGCCGGTTGAGCCGTTTCGACGACCAGATCACCGAGGCCCTGGCCTCTGATCGGCTGGAGTTCTTCCGCGAAGTGGTGGCTCACTACGTCAGCGAGTACGACGTGCCCGAGGTGGACGTGGCTGCGGCCCTGGCCGTGACCTTGCAGGGTGCCGAGCCGATGCTGCTCGAACCCGATGCGCCCGTCCGTCCCGAGCGTGACCGTGGGCAGTGGACCGATCGTGAACCCCGCGAGCCTCGCGAGCCGCGCGGCGAGCGTCCGTCCCGTGGCAGTGGGCAGGGGCTGGTGACCTACCGGATCTCGGTGGGTAAGCGGCACAAGATCGGCCCGCGCCAGATCGTCGGCGCCCTGGCCAACGAGGGCGGCCTGCGTCGCGAGGACTTCGGCCACATCGACATCCGGATGGATCACTCGCTGATCGAGTTGCCGGCACGGTTGTCGGAGGACTGCTGGGAGGCGCTGAAGTCGACGCGGATCTCGGGCAAGCTGATCGAGCTCTCCCGGGACAATGGTGCGCCGCGGCGCAGCGAGCGGCCGAGCCGCGACTACGGCTCCCGCAGCGATCGGCCGTACCGCGGCAACAGCGATCGCGGTGACCGTGGCGACCGGCCCCGCTCCAAGGACCGCTGGTAGCTTTTCGCGCCCAACCGCGGACTTAACGCGGTTATCAGGGTGCTGGCCGGCGCTCTGCGGAGTGAGCGCCGAGTTGTCGTGGCTATGAGGGTGGTTGAGGCCACCCACAACCACGATAAGTCGGCGCCGATTTCAGGTGAGGGTTCAACCCGGCCGAATAACCCCGGTAAACCGGCGCCGATCAGGGCTCGACCCGCATCACCAGGTACGGCTTGGCGCCGTCGGGCGTGGTGGCTGCGGCAACCCAGTCCGAGCCGTCCGGACGCCACCAGGCTCCGATGGTGCTCGGCAGCAGGATCGGCTTGGCGAAGCTCACCTCGACGCCGTAGGTCGGTGGCAGGCGGGCTTCGAAGCCGGCGAGCAGTCGGGCGTGGGTCCACATGCCGTGAATGATCGGACGGGCGAAGCCGAAGGCCCTCGCAGCCAGCGGATTGGTGTGAATCGGATTCGGGTCGCCCGAGACCGCGCGGTACTGCCGTCCCAGGTCGGCCGGCAGCCGCCAGCGGGCGATCGGCTCGATCACGGTGAACCCCGGCTTCGGCACCCCCACCGGCTCCCCAGGCACCTCGGCACCAGGCGCCAGGTAGGTGCTCACTCCCTCCCAGACCAGCTCGTCGCGCACCCGAATCTCGCCGACCAGATCGAGCAGGGCGCCGCGCTGATGCGGACGCAGGTTGTTCACCTGCACAGTCGCGTCCAACACCTCGTCGGCGGTGACCGGACGGTGCAGCCGCATCCGGTTGGACACATGCACCACTCCAGCCAATCGGACGCTGGAGGCCGGGTCGGAGAGCAAGGACACCTGCAGGGGAAAGGTCAGGACGTGCAGCCAAGTGGGGGTCACCTGATCGCGCACAGTGAAGCCGCAGACCCGGTCGTAGCCGGCCAGCCGGGTGCGATCCTGCGCCAGTCCACTCACCCGCAGCGCATGCGTCGGGACGCGCGCCGGGCCGCGATGGAAGCTCGGCACCATGGCCTTGGCGAATTGCGCCCCCATCGATGGCATCGAGGCCAACTCCCGCACGTCCATCAGGCACCCACCAGGTTCTGCCCGCACACCCGAATCACCTGGCCGGTGACGCCGGCCGAGGCCGGGTCGAGGAAGTAGCCGATGGTCTCGGCCACGTCGATCGGGTTGCCGCCTTGGCCCAGGGAGTTGG
>CAZLJN010000239.1:0-4188 GCA_964559815.1 uncultured Propionibacteriaceae bacterium | reverse complement strand
GTGTCGAACTCGGCCGCGATCTCCGGGGTGTCGGGGGCGCCGGCGAGCAGCAGCAGCTGGGTGTCCGGATCAAGCTGCTGGGCGGCCCGCACCAGGTGCACCAGGCCCTTCTGCCGGGTGATCCTGCCGACGAAGACGATCAGCGGACGATCCCGGTCGACGCCGAGTGCATCCACTACGTCGGTGGCGTGGTCGGGCTTGAACTCATCGGGGTCGATGCCGTTCTTCACCACGTGGACCCGGTCGGGGTCGAGTTCGGGGTAGCTGTCGAGCACATCGCCACGCATCCCCGCGCTCACCGCGATCACCGCGGCGGCGTCGCCGAAGGCCGTCCGTTCGGCCCAGGAGGAGACCCGGTACCCGCCGCCCAACTGCTCGGCCTTCCAGGGCCGGTGCGGCTCCAGCGAGTGCGAGGTGACCACGTGCGGCACGTCCAGGAACTTCGAACCGACCAGGCCGGCGAAGTTGGCGTACCAGGTATGGGAATGGATGACGTCGGTGGCCGGATCGATGGCGTTCGCCATCGCCACGTCCGCGCCCAGCACCCGCAACGCCGCATTGGCCCCCTCCGGGAAGGTCTCCGGATGAGCCGTCGCACCGTCGCGCGGCTCGCCCATGCACTGGACCTCGACATGGTCGGTGAACTTGCGAAGCTGGGGAACCAACTGGCCCACATGCACTCCAGCGCCGCCATAGATGAACGGGGGATATTCCCGGGTGAGGATAGATACGCGCAGTCCCATGCCCGAGATGGTGTCACACTGCCCGCCTGTCGGGAACTATTTAGCCAATATGTTTGTGGAGGCCCCCCGGACGCCGTAGGTTCTGACCATGAGCAATCGACCGAACGTCCTGTCGATCGTCCTGGCCGGTGGCGAGGGCAAGCGGCTGATGCCCCTGACCGCCGATCGAGCCAAGCCAGCCGTGCCTTTCGGGGGCACCTATCGGCTGATCGACTTCGTGCTTTCCAACCTGGCGAACTCGGATCTGACCAAGATCTGCGTTCTGACCCAGTACAAGTCCCACTCCCTGGATCGTCACGTCTCGCAGACCTGGCAGATCGAATCGATGCTGGGCAGTTACGTCACCTCGGTGCCCGCCCAGCAGCGCACCGGCAAGCAGTGGTTCCTGGGTAGCGCCGACGCGATCTACCAGTCGATGAACCTGATCAACGACGAGGATCCGGACTACGTCGTGGTATTCGGCGCCGACAACATCTACCGGATGGATGTCGAGCAGATGGTGAACGCCCACATCGATTCGGGTCTGGACTGCACCGTGGCGGGCATCCGGGTGCCGCGTGCGGAGGCCAGCGCCTTCGGCATCATCGACGCCGCCGAGTCGGGGAAGATCAACCAGTTCCTGGAGAAGCCGGCCGATCCGCCCGGGCTGCCCGACAGCCCGGAGGAGTCGTTCGCCTCGATGGGCAACTATGTGTTCTCCCGCGAGGCCTTCGTGAACGCGCTGGTGGCCGACGCCGACGATGACAATTCCCGCCACGACATGGGCGGCAACATCATCCCGAGCTTCGTGGCCGCGGGCAGGGCGCAGGTCTACGACTTCACGGCGAACAACGTGCCCGGCTCAACCGAGAAGGATCGCAATTACTGGCGGGACGTCGGCACCATCGACGCCTACCACGCGGCGCACATGGATCTGGTCTCGGTGGAGCCGGAGTTCAACCTGTACAACCGCAGGTGGCCGATCTGGACGCAGCAGGCACAGTTACCGGGCGCGAAGTTCACCCTGCGCGGCACCGCGGAGGACTCCATCGTCAGCGCCGGTTGCATCATCTCCGGCGGGGACGTCGACCGCTCGGTGCTGTCGCCGAACGTGATGGTGGACAAGTGGGCCAGGATCGAGGAGGCCGTGATCTTCAGCGGCTGCCGGATCGGGCGCAATGCCGTGGTGCGACGGGCCATCCTGGACAAGAACGTGGTCGTGCCCGACGGCGTCGAGATCGGGGTCGACCCCGATCATGACCGGGCCCGCGGCTTCTTCGTCGAGAACGGCATCACCGTGGTGTCGAAGAACACCAAGGTGCCTGGCAACGACTGATCAGCGCATCTGAAAGGAGGGCTCCGGCGGATCACCGCTGGAGCCCTTTCTTCATCCGGTGGTGGAGCCCGCCGGGGCCGCGGGCTGCCGTCCCACGCCTCACGGGCGGTGGCTGGTTCAGACCTTGGTGGCGACCAGCAGGCCGTCCCCGACCGGCAGCAGCGCGGCGATGAACTCCTCCGACTCGCGGACGGCGTCCAGTGCCTCGCGGACGATCAGCGGCTCGTCGTCGGAGTTGTCGGGATCGGCGACCTGACCGTGCCACAGCGCGTGATGCAGCACGAGGATGCCGCCGGGCCGCAGTAGCCGGGTTGCCTGCGCGACGTACTCGACGTACTCCAGCGGATCACCGTCGACGAAGACCAGGTCGTAGGCGCCGTCGGTCAGCTTGGGCAGGACGCCGAGCGCCTCGCCGGCGATCAGCCGGGCCCGCGGACGGGGGACGCCGGCGTCGTTGAGCACCTCGCGGGCGACCAACTGCAGCTCGGCCTCGTTGTCGATGCTGGTGAGCACACCGTCATCGGCCATGCCTTCCAGCAGCGCCACCGCCGACACTCCGGTGCCGGTGCCCACCTCGACCACATGGCGGGCCCCGATGGCCGCCGCCAGGAAGGTGAGGGTGGCGGCTGCCGCCGTGCTGACCGGCTCGGCGGCCCGCTGCACCGCCAGCGCCCGAGCGGCCTCGGCGGCTGGTGACGCGGGCAGGTACACGTCAGCGTAAACCTGGTTGGCTACCGCAGCCGTGACGGCCGCTGCCTTCTTCTGTGGACTCACGAGATTCACCCTACGCGACCGGCACCGCTGGACAGGATGGAAACCCGGCGAACCCTCGACTCGATCTTGAATCCGACCGAGTCCATTAGGATCGCCCCATGACCCAACCTCCGTTCGGCCGGCTGCTTTCGGCCATGGTCACGCCCTTCGCCTCCGATGGCTCGGTGAACCTGGCCGAGGCCCGCCGCCTGGCCGCCCACCTGGTGGACGTGCAGAACCATGACGCGCTGGTGATCAACGGCACCACCGGAGAGGCGCCGACCACCACCGACGCCGAGAAGAAGGCGCTGCTGGAGGCCGTGGTCGCCGAGGTCGGTGACCGGGCCCAGGTCGTCGCCGGGGTGGGGACCTTCAGCACCGAGCACACCCTGGAGTTGGCTCGCCAGGCGAGCGACGCCGGCGTGGACGGATTGCTGATCGTCACGCCGTACTACTCGCGTCCGCCGCAGGACGCCGTGGCGGCGCACTTCCTGGCGGTGGCGGACGCGACCGAACTGCCGATCATGATCTACGACATCCCGCACCGCTCCGGGATCCCGGTCGAGACCGCGACGATGGTGAAGCTCGCCGCTCACCCGCGGATCGTGGCGGTGAAGGACGCCAAGGGCCAGCCGGCCGAATCCTCGCAGGTGATCGCGCGGACCGGCCTGGCCTACTACTCCGGCGACGACGCCATGACGCTGCCGCTGCTGGCGGTCGGCGGGGTTGGCGTGGTGGGAACCTCCACCCACTTCAACGGCGCGCGAACCAAGCAGATGATCGAGTCCTTCCTGGCCGGCGACGTCCAGGCCGCGATCGCCCAGAACGCCGCTCTGCTGCCGGTGTTCGCCGGCGTCTTCGCCACCCAGGGCTGCATGCTGGTCAAGGCCGGCCTTGCCGCGCGCGGCTTCGCCCCCGGTGGTCTGCGCCGTCCGCTGCTGGAGGCCACGCCCGAACAGGCCGCGACCTTCGTGTCACTGCTGGACGCCGCCGGTCTCTGACCCCGGGCATAGGCTGTCCCCGTGCCTGACTTCAACGCCGCCGAGATCGTGGTGCTCGCGGTGATTGCTGTCATCATCTTCGGTCCCGACAAGCTGCCGGAGTTGGCGCGCAAGACCGCCCGGGTGTTCAACTACATCCGCGGTATCGCCAACGACGCCCGCGGCCAGTTGCGGGAGCAACTCGGTCCCGAGTTCGACGACATCCACCTCTCCGACCTCAACCCGCGCACCCTGGGCACCAAACTGCTGGGCGAGGACGCCGCCGGCGACATTGCCGAGGTGGGACGCACCGCGTCCGCGGCGGCGTTCGATCTCACCAGTGTCGTCTCCGGCCAGGCAGCGGACCCGGCTCTCCCGGTCGAGGAGACGACGCAAC
>CAZLJN010000238.1:0-4206 GCA_964559815.1 uncultured Propionibacteriaceae bacterium | reverse complement strand
CGCGGCCGGGCCCGTGATGCGCCCACCCAGTGGCAGCCCGAGTGCCTTGCCGAGGTCTTGCAGACCGTCCATCACCGGCAGGGCTTCGGCCTTCCAGCGAGACAGCCTTTCGACCTCGGCCAGCAGGTCGGGGATGTCGGCGACGCTGTCGGTGATGGCGGCGATGCCCTTGTCGGTCATCGGGCCTTTGCCTGGCTTGGCCTCCAGAGCCTTGTGGTAGCGCTCGGCGATCGCGTGCAGGTCAAGGTCTGGCATGGTCGGTCTCCTCGTCGGGCGTGCGCCACGGGTCGTTGAGGCGGGCGAGGTAGGCGTCCACGCGATCGGCGAACTGTGGGTGGGTGACGCGAACGTCGGGCCAGTCGACCTCGGGCAGGTACGGGTAGCACTCGGCGCCGGTCTCGTGGTCCTCGCCGACGACGCCGACGTGGAACAGGTCGGCGGCGAGTTGGTGGCAGGCCAGGCAATAGGCGGCCGTGTGGAACCCCCAGTCGTCGAGCCACTTCACCCGCAGGTAGTCGTCGCCGGCCGAGATGGTGCTGTTGCAGTTCTCGCAGCGGTGCGCCTTGCGGGCGCAGATCCGCTTCGAGTCGTTGAGTTCGCTCATCGGTCGCCGCCCGTCCACGTCACACCGGCGCCGTCCGTGTGGTCACCGTCGTGCCCCTCGACACGGACGCAGCGGACCATCCGGTGCTCCTCGTCACGCAGGGTCAGATCCGAAGTGCACTGGGTCTCCTCCGAGGCTGCCGGGATGGCGCCGGTCATGCCGTCGCCTCCTCAACGGCCCGTAGGTAGTCGCGGAGCGCCTTGGATGCGTTCCCGTTCGGGGTCAGCCCGATGGGCTCATTGCGCCGTCCGTGCACCGCGTGCTGAGCGACGAAGGTCGCCGCCATATCGGCACCCTGGATCGGGCCGAACGTCGGGCCGCACTTCATGCCGATTCCGCACAGCGTGCAGTCGATGTCGTAGGTCGGGCCGCCGGAGTTGACCCGGATGAACGCTGGAACCCAGGCAGGCAGCGTGGATGTCGTGCTCATGTGTTTGCTCCTTCGGTTGTGGCCGTCTGTGCGGCGGTGGTTGCGATCCGTCGTGACCAGTCCCAGACCGACTCGCCTTCCTGGCGGTCGTCTGCGGCCGGCAGCTCGTCGCGTTCGGCTTTCGCGTCGGCTGCGCAGCCTCGGCATGGCATCCGGTCGCCGTGGATGGGGCAGCAGCGCTCGGTGGCTGCGGGCGGGGTGTAGGTGGGCTCGGCGGGCTGCTGGTTCGCCATGCGGCTGAGGGCCTGCCAGTGCTCGCCGGGCAGGGCGATGCAGGCGGGTGTGCGCTGGTCGGTGCGGTGGTAGGCGCAGTAGATGGCGGCTGCGGACACGTCTGCCAGTGGCTTGTCGCTGAGCTTGCGGAGTACGGTCAGGCTGCCGTGCTCGTCCCACTCGTCGCGGATCTCGTGGAGCAGGAACGCGAGGGCGCGTTCGGCGCGGGTGCGGTCGGTCATCGCCGAGACCCGCATTCGCGGCAGACGAACCGGCCCGAGTAGCCAGCGATGCGGTCGCCGGCCGGGCTGGGTGTGAGAATGACGGCCCCCGTGACCTGAAAGGGGCCGCGCCCGTTGCCCACGTCGCGGACAATGTTCCACCACTCGCCACCGCACTGGGGGCAGCGGATGTTGGTCGAGGCCGCCCGAGTGCGGGCGAGGGGGATCACGTTGTCGTTCATCGCGGAGCTCCCGGCATGGCATCGTCACCGGTCTCGCGCGCTACAGAAAGTGACGATGCCATGCAAAGGTAACCACAAGTATTTACCTGGCTCTGGCTCTGGCTCTGGCTACGCCATGCATACCCCATTGATTCGCTATCAGGTACCCCATGGGGTTGGCTATAGGGTTGGCTATGCATTTCCTATCTCCTTCACCTGAGCCTCGCAGAACTGGCATTCAGGGACGACCTTCCGTTGCGGGACGTGCCATCGGAGGTGTGCGCCCTTTGCCCCAGACTCCGACGCAGCCTGTCTCAATGCGTCGATCTCGTCAGCCATGCGCTGGTGTTCGTCGTAGTCATGTACGCCATAGCCGTCCTTGAAGACGCGAAGGAGTCCAGCGGTGACGAGTTCCGCCACGGCCTTCCGTGACGCTTTCTTCGTGGCTATCGCGGTGGGGATGTGCCCGTCTGTGTGATGCTCGCCACACCAGCACCAGAGGGTCACCATCGCCCGGAAGGCGGCGTCTGACAGGGGCGCAATCTTCGGGTGGTCCGGCATCGTGGTGACGACGCGTATTGTGGGCCTAGGATCGAACTTTTTCCGGGCCATCAGGCCGCCTCCTTGAGTCGTCTCCACAAGTCGTCGCGCCCGGCCCGGCGGAGTGCCTGGCGCAGGCCCGAGTTGCTGGGTGAGCAGTCAGTGTCATAGCCGAGTCCGGCTGCCGCTTCACGCCAGCCAGCGCCCACGCCGGCCAGCCACTCACATTCCTCCACCACGTCTGCGGCGGAATGTGTGGTGCGGGGGAAGTTGTGGATGGTGCCGACACGTGAGTGGCGGTGGCGGCACGGGTCGCACAACCCTCTGGTAGAGCAGCCGTCTCGGCCACAGTCTCGGCACGCGTGCAATCGGGTGGGCCTGCTCATGATCGGCACCCGCATTCCTCGCGGACATCGGGTAGCGGCATGCCCGCCACCGCGCAGTCGAGTTCGTGCTCGGTGGCATCCCCGAGGGCTCGGCCGCAGCCGTTGCAGACGCGCTGCACGGTGAGGCGGGTCACCCAGTGGCCGTCCTCAGCCTGGTAGCGCTGTTCGGGAGTGGTCGGGCGGGTCATGGCAGCATCTCGATCCGGTCGGTGGTGTACACGGGCAGTAGGTAGCCGCCGGCCATTAGGAGCACCAGCCCGGTCTCATCGGGCACATGCCGTGCCGGCCGCGGATCGAGCGCTAGCCAGCCCTCGAACTCCAGGACCTCGCCCTCGTCGATGCAGGTCACCCGCACCAGACGGCCATGATTGGGTGGCTTCACGACGACACCTCCGGGTACTGGTCCCAGGTGCGGCCGTCGAGCTCGCGGCCGGCGGCGCGGATCTCCTCAACGAGCACTCGTAGGGATGCCGTGTGGTCGTGGCCGACAGGCAGCCACGGGACGCCGTCATCGGGTCGCCACAACGCGATCTCGTCGACGCGCTCCTGAAGATCGAGAACGAGTAGCGCTCGTTCGTGCTTGACCCGCAGGTATGGCAGGACTGCCGTGATGGGCTCTATGGCTCCATGGCCGCTGATCTGCCAGTGATACTGATCGAGATGGCGCGGGTTTCGGGTCGGCCGGTGCACGGAGACCTTGCCGCCGAACAGCGATGCAGCGAGGTCGTGCGGCTGCCGCTTGCTTCCGGTGATGCCAACCTGTGCGCCGAAGTAGGTGCGTCCCTTGTGGGTGCTCATCGTGGCAGTGACATAGCCGTCTGCGTCGATGATCCCGGCCAAGTAGGCCAGCTCAACGTCATGCATTGGGGAACTCCCTCGGGAACGGTTCTGGCCACTCGGACGGGTCGCTGCCCTTTCCAGTTGCGCCCCACTCGCGCGCGAGAACCGAACCAGCTTGCTTGAACAGGAACGGGACGTGAGCTGCCTTGCACTGATCGCGCAGGCTCCGCGCCCATTCGGGATGCATCGGCCGTGCGCGCGGGCCCGACTCTCCCCCGACGATCACCCAGGAGACCGGGAAGGTAGCGAGTCCGAGGTCAACTGGCCCGAGCAGCGGCTCGCACGAGAAGAACGTCAGCCAGCCAGCCGACATCAGATCGTGGATCGGCTCACGCCGGACGCCAGCCCATCGCTGGTTCTCGATTGAGGTTCCCACCACGACGTTCGGCAGCGGCCAAGGGAGGCTGTTGTTGGCGATCCACTCGTAGTCGATCGAGACGATCCAGTCGTACATCGAGCGGCGGAACTTCATGGAGTTCAGCAGCGACCGCATCCGTCCGGGCCTCTTCGTGAGCACCTGGAAGGTGTGCTGCGAGGCGAGCGCCATCACCGCGAACACGCGGGCGATGTACTCGTCCGGCACGTCCCTGTGGAACAGGTCGCTCATGCTGTTGACGAAGATCCGGCGGGGACGCTTCCACCTCAGCGGCTGGTCGAGCCGTTCGGGCCGCAGGGTCACGTCGAAGCCGTTCGGGTAAGCCGGGGTGCCGGCGAACCGGTGCGCGATCGTCTCGGCGTAGCAGTGATCGCA
>CAZLJN010000237.1:0-4212 GCA_964559815.1 uncultured Propionibacteriaceae bacterium | reverse complement strand
ACGTGCAGGCCGCGGTCACCGAGGCGAACACGGCGGCCTACTCCGCCGGTGGCGACGACGAGGCTCCCGAGGGCTCCTTGGCGTCCGATGAGGCCCTGCAGGCCCTGCGGGAGAAGCTCACCGGCGGTCGCTGACCAGCTACTGACAACGACGCCCCCACCGCACACAGCGGTGGGGGCGTTGCTGCGTCTGGGTGGCGAGTACGCCGTTCTTGACACCCCTGGCATGCTGGACCCGCACCCCCAGCCGAGGAGAGTACGTGGACGCGCAGATGCCCACCGGTTACGAGAATTACCCTCGCCAGGAGGAGACCGAGCGTGAGGCCATCGTCAGCGGCTGGCAGAACCCGCCTGCGCCGACGCCGATGGTTCGTCGCTACCAGGGCGGCCCGGCTTATCCGCCGAACCCGCCGAGGAGTTCCCGGCGCGCCGCGCTGGTGACCTTCGTCGGGGCGGGGGTGGCGGGGGTGATCGCCTTGAGCCTCTGGCCGTCGAAGAGTGCCGACTCGACTGACGAGCCGCCGGAGGACTACTTCGACGACCCGGTCGATCCCTTCGATCCGTCCTCGGATGAGAAAGTGGAGGCCAGCACGCTCGCGTTCGGCGGGCTTGACGTCGACGTCCCTGACGGGTGGACGGTGATGTCCGACAGCGACAGCCGGGCGCTGCTCACCCACGGCCACAACCGGATCCTGATAGTCAGCTTCGAGCCGGACGGACAGGATGCGGCCGACGAACTGACCTGGGCACTCACCGAGAGCGATTCGGGCTTCAGCGGGACGGACTCCAAGATCATCGGCACCCAGACTTCCGACTTCCAACGCGCGGTGATGACCTCCACCGGGAAGTTCGAGGGCAAGCCAGCGCGCGAAACGGCCGAAGTGCTGATGAGTGCCGATGGTGTCGCGGCGTGGTACATCGAGCAGATCCTGAGCGCAGCCAAGGGGTCGGCAATCGCCGAACAATCGACCCGGCTGGCCGCAGACCTGCGAGACTCCTGGCCATGGTGAGACAGATCGGGCTGACCGGCGGCATCGCGTCCGGCAAGTCGGCGGTGGCCGGACGGCTGGCCGAGCTCGGAGCGGTGATCATCGATTCCGATGTGCTCGCCCGCGAGGTCGTCCAACCAGGAACTCCGGGTCTGGCGGCGGTGGTGGCCCGCTTCGGGTCGGGGGTGCTGGCCGCCGACGGGTCGTTGGATCGGGCGGCCTTGGGGGCGGTCGTGTTTGCTGATCCGCAGGCCCGGGCTGCTCTGGAAGCCATCATTCATCCGGCCGTGCGGGCCCGAGCCGCCGCGCTCAGTGCGGCCGCGCCCGCCGGAGCTGTGGTCGTGCAGGTGATCCCGCTGCTGGTGGAGGCCGGATTGGCCGATGCCTTCGATCAGGTGGTGGTGGTCGATGTCGACCCCGACCTGCAAATGGAGCGTCTGCAGCGACGCAATAGGTACTCGCGGGAGGAAGCGGCGGCCCGGATCGCCGCCCAAGCCCCCCGGGACGTCCGGCTGGCCCAGGCGGACGTAGTCATCGAAAACAGCGGCACCCTGGCGGAGTTGTATGCCCAGGTCGACCGTTTCTGGGCTGCACTTACGGGCGCAGACACGCCAGGCGATTAAGGAATTTTATCGCCTCCGTCTCCGCGACCCACGGTCCTATGCTGAGCCCAACGTAATGCAGGAGGCATTCATGGATTGTCCACGCTGCCAATCGGCGGTCCCCGACGTAGCTCACTTCTGTCACCGGTGTGGCCAAGATCTTGTGCCCGGTGCGGAGAAGGCGAGCCGACGGTTCGCACTCGCACCCAATGAACCGGTCGCATCCTTCGCGCTGATCTCATCGATCATGCCGCGGGAGGCCGGCAGGCATCCCCAGACCTACCGGACGGCCCTGACCATCACCTTGGTCGCAGCCTTGCTGGCCGCCGTGCTCGGCTGGATGCCGATCGCGGTGCTGATCGCGGCCTTCGCGATTCCGGTGGTGTACATCACCTACCTCTATGACGTGAACCTGTGGGAGGACGCGCCGGTCATGGTGACCGGCCTGGCTTTTCTGCTCACCGGCCTGTTGGCGGCGCTGTTCAGCTGGCTGTCTGCCGGCTGGATGCCGTTCAACCCCGCGATCGGTGGCACCGACGGCACACCCGCAGCGACGCCGAACCTGCTCGGCTTCCTGATCGCCGGCGTGGCCGTCCCGGTGATCGGTGAATTGATTCGCCAGATCGGCCCGCTCGTGCTGGCCAGTCGTCCGGCGTTCGACGACCTGATGGACGGCCTCACCTTCGGTGTGGTCAGCGGCGTGGCCTATGCCAGCTTCGACACATTGGTACGCCATTGGGACCTGCTCACCACGGTCGTAGTGGGTGGGCAGCCGGCCCAGTTGGCGTCCCTGGTGTTCCTGGAAGGCTTCATCAAGCCGCTGGTGATGGGCACCGCGACCGGCCTGGCCGTGGCCGAGTTCTCCGGTCTCGGCAAGGGCTATGACGGCTTCTCCGGGCGCTACTTCGGCGCGCTGGTGACGGCCATGGCCGCCAACGTGCTGTTCAGCGGCGGGATCTACCTGCTCGGCTTCGTCGGGACCCCCAGTCTGTCGCTGGTGCTGCAGGTGATCTGGGGCCTGGTGATCCTGGGCCTGCTGATCCTGCGGGTACGCACCGTGTTGCAGACGGCGTTGCTGGAAGGCGCATTGGAGTCGGCCTCCCGGGCCGAGGATCCCGCGCAAGGCGATGAGATGGGCTTCTGTGCACGGTGCGAGATGCCGCTGCTGCCCAACTCGGCGTTCTGCAGCGCCTGTGGGCAGTCCGTCCGTGGCCGGGCCAAGGTCGCTGCGGCCCTGGCGGCACCACCACCAACACCGGCGGCCACTGATGCCGTGGTTGAGTCCGAAGCGAGCCAGGAGGGCGAGAAATGACCCAGACCCCGCCCACCGGGCCCACGCCGACCGGCGGCCAGCCGACTCCCGGCTTCCCGCCGCCGTCCTACCAGCCTCCGAACGCTGCGCCCTCGGGCCAGCCGCCGGTGGCGCCGCCGTCCTACCAGCCGCCGACTGCGGCCGGGCCCGGACAGCCTCCGGCCGGTCCGCCCCAGCAGCCGCCGGCTCCGCCCGGTGGTGGCTTCCCGTCCGGCGGCTACCCGCCGCAACCGGGTTACCCGCAGCAGCCGAGCTACCCGCAGGCGCCGGGCTACCCGCCGGCTCCGACCGGGAAGGCGTCGTCGTCCAAGGTGCTGATCATCGTCATCGCCGCTGTGGTGGCACTGGCGCTGATCGGTGGCGGACTGATGCTGATGGCCCGGACGCCGCAGCCGACCCCGCCGGTCACCCCGACCCAACCGACGCAGCCGACCCAGCCGACTCAGCCGACCGAGCAGCCGACGCAGTCCACCCAGCCGACCGAGCAGCCGCAGCCGCCCAATGGTGATGTGATCGATCTGACCCATGGGGTGCAGTTCCAGCTCGCCTCGGGCTTCCAGATCGAGAAGCAGGGCCAGAACATGATCAAGGTGACCGACGGCAAGTCGGCCCTGATCACGGTGGTCGACCAGGTCGATGCCAAGACCAATCCGGTGCAGCTGTGTGACAGCTACAACCGCAGCATCCTCAAGGACGTCAGCGGTGCCCAGTTCGGGAAGGCCGAGAAGGTCGACGTCAATGCCAGCAACCTGGCCGGTGCCAAGTGTCTGGCGGTGTTCGTCGAGGCCTCCGGTGGGTCGAGCACGCAGACTTACGTGCAGACCTTCATCGCGGTCAGGAGCAGCGACGGGGTGGTGACGGCACAGACCGTGCTGTTCACCGAGGCCACGCCGGAAACCTCGTTCAACGGGATCAACGAGATGCTCTCGGTGGTGCTGACGAGTCAAGCCAAGGGGTAACCCACAGCTCGCAGTCGGGCCCTGTCGATTCCGGTCGGCAGGGCCCGACGAGGTTGTGGGGGAGAAATGTCAGCGCCGCGACTTAAGCTCTTGGTGTGCGACCGATCAGTGATGTGCAACGGCGGGTGGCCCCGCTCTCGATGGTGGCCGATTTCGAGCCGTCGGGTGACCAACCCGCAGCCATCGCCGAGTTGGAGCGGCGGATCAACGCCGGCGAGCAGAACGTCGTCCTGCTGGGCGCCACCGGCACCGGTAAGACGGCCACGGTCGCCTGGCTGGCCGAGCGCGTCCAGCGGCCGATGCTGGTGATGCAGCCGAACAAGACCCTGGCTGCGCAGTTCGCCAACGAGC
>CAZLJN010000236.1:0-4219 GCA_964559815.1 uncultured Propionibacteriaceae bacterium | reverse complement strand
GAACCCAGGAGTAACCCCAGTCCGAGTCGCCCTTGCCCTTGATCGGCAGGACCGCGTGAGCGATGCGGGGGCCGAGGTCACGAGCAGGGTTGATGGCGTATCCGGTCGGGCCACCGAGGGAGGCGCCGATGCCGACGACCAGCAGGCCAACGCCGAGGGCGCTCAGCCAACCGAGATCGACAGACTTCACGGAGCCGGCCGCGATGATGACGAACACCAGCACGAAGGTGCCGATGGCCTCAGTGACCAGGTTCCAGCCGTAGCTGCGAATCGCCGGGCCGGTGGAGAACACGCCCAGCTTGGTCGCGGGGTCGGGCTCCTCGTCAAAGTGCTGCTTGTACGCCATCCAGGCCAGCACCGCACCCAGGAAAGCACCAACCAGCTGCGCGGCCAGGTAGACGCCGACCTTGCCCCAATCGACGGCTTCGCCGCCGGCGATTTGCTTGGCTGCCAGACCGAGGGTGACTGCCGGGTTCAGGTGAGCGCCCGACTTCTGGGAGACGAGAACACCGGCGAAGACTGCGAGGCCCCAGCCGAAGTTCACGAACAGGAAGCCAGTGCCGTTACCTTTCGACTTCGTCAATGCGGTGTTGGCCACGACGCCAGCACCGAGGAGGAGCAGCATCGCTGTGCCGACTACCTCAGAGAGGAACAGAGCTCCCACTTCATTCTCACTTTCCGACACCTATTCGGCGTCAGCTTGGGCGTCCGACGTTGGACGCACTTGTTTTGTTTCCGGTCCCCGTGCTGGGGAGATGCGATGTTGCGATGTGGGCAGGCTCACCGGAAGGCGCGCGGAGCAGGGCCTCGCGCAGCTGTCCAGGGGGCGGGAGATGCGCCTGTGGACCAACCGGACCACAGCTGCGTCCTCCGGTGAGTCTTGGCCGACACCGGTCGCGGCTTTGCGATCGGACGGCTGCTGGGGCTGACGTGGGCTGACCTGCGAACCGGCGCCCAGACCCGATTCGGAAGGCTCGTTCTTGCTGCAACTCTGACAGCCAGAACTGACGGTGTGGAGTAGAAAGCTTGCCCAGCCAAGACCACCATAGCGGTCATGCTCATGAGGACTCCCTTGCCACTCGAACATTGCTGCGGTGGCGTTGATGCGAGCGCGGTGCCACCGTTTGGCATCATCTTGCTTATCGCTGAACGCATGCGCTAGACCGGTGCACGAACGTGCACATGGAGGTGACCGGTATGAACGACCGCTACGAGGAGATGTACCAGGCGGCGTCGCGCTACTACATCCAGGGCGAGACCATGGAAAGCATCGCGCGCCAACTGAAGCTGTCGCGCTCATCGGTCTCGCGGCTACTGAAGGACGCCCGGGATTCCGGCCTGGTGCGGATCAGCATCGCCGACCATCAGGGCTCGTCCTCGCCGATGGCGGCCACGCTGGCGCAGATCTTCGGGATTCGGGTGCACATGGTCTCTGTGCGCGAGAACGCCAACGAGGCCAGCCGCTTCGATCAGGTCGCGCG
This sequence comes from uncultured Propionibacteriaceae bacterium, assembly GCA_964559815.1. Taxonomy (GTDB): domain Bacteria; phylum Actinomycetota; class Actinomycetes; order Propionibacteriales; family Propionibacteriaceae; genus Propionicimonas. Next base: position 2,738 of record CAZLJN010000236.1, on the reverse strand, counting down.
GCTGGCCGGCAAGCTGCTCACCGAGATGGTCGACGACCATCAGCTGATCGGCATCGCCTGGGGGGTCACCCTCTCCCACATCGTCAAACACCTGGGCCGCCGTCCCTTGGTCGACGCCACGGTCGTCCAGATCAACGGCGGCGCCAACCAGCGCAGCTCCGGCATCCCCTACATCGGCGAGATCCTGCAAGCCTTCGGCGATGCTTTCGACGCCCGCGTGGTGCTGTTCCCGGTGCCGGCCTTCTTCGACTACGCCGCCACCAAGGACGCAATGTGGCGGGAGCGCTCGGTGCGCAACGTCCTGCAGATGCACGCCAACCTCGACCTGGCCGTGTTCGGCGTCGGCTCACTGCACGGACGGGTGCCCTCGCACGTCTACACCGCCGGCTACATGGACGAGTCCGACATGCAGCAGTTGGCCGCCGACGGGGTCGTCGGTGACGTCTGCACCGTGCTGCTGCGTGAGGACGGCACCTACCACGACATCGCCTACAACGCGCGGGCCAGCGGCCTCACCCCGGCCGAGCTGCAACGGATCCCGCGCCGACTTTGCGTGGTCGCCGACCCGTCACGGGCGGCCGCGGTGGTCGGCGCACTGCGCGCCGGCACCGCCACCGACCTGGTGTTGGACGAAGGCACCGCCCGCGCCGTCCTCGACCGCCTGCGGCTGTAGCCGCCGACCGACTCAGCGCAACGAGTCGATCGTGGCCTTGATCGCGATGGCTTCCGCCACCGCTTCGGCGTCACTGTTGTAGGACTTGGTGCTGGCCACCTGGACGTTGGCGTACCAGAACAGCGCACTGTCGTCGTAGCGCTCCCAGGCCACCCCGTTGGTCGAACCGACCTTGCCGGTGTCGAGATCGGCGGCGCGGGCGGCGGCGTCACAGTCGGCCCAGAGCTTTTGGTACGTGGCCAACTCGGAGTTGTTGCCGAACAGCCGGAACAGCACCTCGCCGTCGGCGCCGCCATTGGGGTTGGTGGTGCCGAGCGAGGCGGCGAGCAGGTGCTCACTGTCGTATTCAGCGGACTTCTGACAGGCCGGCAAGTCCCCTTCCGGCTCGCCGAGCCACAGCCAGCCGATCGGGACGGATTGCCGGAACTCCGCCGGTTGGCCGCCATAGGTGCGCACCGACTCCAGTCGATCGAACTGCTTCGGCGTGAGCTGAGGTGCGGCGAACATCGCCCGGTAAATGGTGAATCCACCCACCCCGAGGGCCGCCACCAGGACCAGCGCCAGCGCACCGATCAGGACCGGCACCACCTTGCTCTTACTCGACCCGGTGGGTGCGTTCGCCGGGCCGGCGGGTGCCGACGATCCGGCGGGCGCTCCCGCCGCGCCAGGCGCCGGGGCGTACGCCGCCTGCGGAGGCTGAGGCGTCGGGCCGGCGGTCGGTGCGGGCGCGGGAGCGCTCGGGCCTGAAGCCGGCACCACCGGGATCTGCAGCGTCGGTACGGGGCCCGAGGTCGGTACCCAGCTTCCGGGCGGCGGCGCGACGGGAGCACCGTGCTGGTCACGATAGAAGGCCCACCCGGGCGGGGCCGGCGGAAGACTCACCGACGGAGTCCACTCCGCCGACGGAAGCCGTCCAGCCGGCACCGACGGCCAGCCTGGAGGCGCGACAAAACTCACCTGATATGCCATGCAATTCCCCCGAACATGTCCTCGCAGCCCCCCGACTGCGGTGCGCAGTACGCGCGATGGCGAGCGTAGCGGGCCCACACCAGCCCTGGTCGGTTTGTCTCCACACTGCGACAGCCGCTGACCGACAGGGCGAGATCCGGCCGACCCACCAGGCCAAGGTCGATTTCTCACCCACGATCACCATCCATGCACGTCTGCCACACCGGGCGCGCACAGATGGGCAAGCGCGCCGGTGTCTGCCTAGGCTGACCACGAGGCGGACGCCGTTCGCGATGCCTGCGTTCAGCGTTGAATTCAGGCTGGCGGCCGCCGCAGATCCGATCGGAGGAACGGGTGAAGAAACTCGCTGCTGACGTCGTCGTCATCGGTGGGGGTTCAACCGGGGCCGGTGTCGTCCGCGACGTGGCAATGCGTGGCTACAGCGCCGTGCTGGTTGACCGAGCCGATCTTGGCCAGGGAACCACCGGGCGATTCCACGGCCTGCTGCATTCCGGTGGCCGCTACGTGGTCTCCGACCCCCTATCGGCGACCGAATGTGCCGAAGAGAACGCCATCGTGACCCGCATTCAGGCCTCCGCGGTCGAGACCACCGGCGGTTACTTCGTCACCTGCCCCGGCGACGACGAGAGCTTCGCCGACAAGTTCCTCGCCGGCGCCGCCGCCACCGGGGTCTGGGCCCGCGAGGTCAGCGTGGCCGAAGCGCTGCGCAACGAACCGCGACTGAACCCGGGCATCTCCCGCGCCATCGAAGTCCGCGACGGCACCGTCGACGGCTGGCAGTTGGTGTGGGGCGCGGCCAACTCTGCGCGCCAGTACGGCGCCCAGATCCTCACCTATCACCGGGTGACCAAGATCGAGACCTCCGGCAGCGCGGTCACCGCCGTCCGATGCCTCGACGAGCGCCACGGTGAAGAAATCGTCATCGACACCAACTTCGTGCTGAACTGCGGCGGCCCGTGGGCCGGCCAGATCGCCGCCATGGCCGGGGCGCACCCGGTCGAGGTGGTGCCCGGCCGCGGCATCATGATCGCGATGAACCATCGCCTGGTGAACCGGGTGGTCAACCGCTGCATCTACCCCGCCGACGGCGACATCC
>CAZLJN010000235.1:0-4220 GCA_964559815.1 uncultured Propionibacteriaceae bacterium | reverse complement strand
GCACCAGGTAGGGCTCCATTTCGACGCCGCCGTTGGCGATCGCGGCCGACACCATCGCCATTTGCAGCGGGGACGCGGCGACCTCGAACTCACCGATCGCGCTCATCGCGGTCTGGGCCGGGTCGAGCTCGTCGGGGAAGCGGCTGGCCGCCGACCCGATCTCGGGCACGTACGTGGTGCCGAAGCCGAACTTCTTGGCCTGCTCCCGCAGCGCCTGGTCGCCCACCTGCACGCCCAGCCGGGCGAAGGCCGGGTTGCAGGAACGCTTCAGCGCCTCGGCAAGGGTGAGTTTGCCACCGCAGGCGCCGATCACCTTGGTCGAGCCGGGCAGCTTGTAAGCCGAGCCGTCCAGGGGGTCGGACGGGCTCATGCCGTTCTCCAGCGCGGTCGCGGTGGTGACCAGTTTGAAGGTGGAGCCGGGCGGGTAGATCTCTTTGGTGGCCCGGTTGCTCATCGGTTTGTCCGGGTCCTTGGTGAGCGAATCCCAAGCCTTCTTGGACGCGTTCAGGTCGTGGGTGGCCAGCTGGTTGGGGTCGTAGCTCGGAGTGGTCACCAACGCCTTGATGGCACCGGTGGTGTAGTCCAGGGCCACCACTGCGCCTTTGCGTCCGGCCAGCGCCTTCCAGGCTGCCTTCTGCGCCTTCGCGTCCAGGGTGGTCTCCACCGTCCCACCCTTGGGACGGGTGCCCGAGGCCAGGTTGATCAGACGGGACAAGAACTGGGAGCTGTCTTGGCCGGCGAGCTCGGCAGACTGCGACTGCTCCAGGCCGGAGGCCCCGTACAGGTAGGCGTAGTAGCCGGTGATCGGCGCGTACAACTCGGCGTCTGGGTAGGACCGCTGGAACCGGAACCGGTCGCTGACTTGGGACGACTTGGCGACCGGGGTGTTGCCCACCATGATCGGGCCGCGGTCCTGACCGAAGCGGGCATCGGTCACCCGGCGGTTCTCCGGACGGTTATAGAAGTAGTCGGCCTGGGCCAGGTAGCTGACCGACAGGTTCAACATCAACGCCAAGGTCATCAGCAGCGAGACCACGGCCACCCCACGAATCGGACGGTTCACGATTCCTCCCAGGGATAGGTGACGCGCGGCACCTCGGCGGTCTTGTCGGCGGCCGAGTCGGACGCCGGGGCACTGATCGGCGTGGTGTCGCCGGACGGGGCGTTGATCGGTGCGGTTTCGCTGGGCGCGGTGTGAATCGGGGCGGTGTCGTCGCTGACCGCCGGCAGCGGCCCGGTGGGCTCGTCCGCGCCGACCGGTACCGGGGAGGCGCTGACCCGCGCGGGCGCGGCCTGTTGCAGGGGGCTGACGTCGATCAGCTCGGTGGTGTCGGCCTCCAGGGATGCCATCGGCATCGCCGCCACCGCCGCGGCCGGACGACGCACCTGGTGGGTGATCACCAGCAGCAGCCCGATCATCACCCAGTTGGCCACCAACGAGGAACCGCCCTGTGACATGAACGGCGTAGTCAGGCCGGTCATCGGCAGCAGCCGAGTGACGCCGCCGATGATCGCAAACACCTGCACGGCAAACACGAACGACAAACCGCTGGCCAGCAGCTTGCCGAAGGGATCCTTGGCGGCCAGCGCGGCCCGGAAGCCGCGCGCCACGATCACCCCGTAGACCAGGACGATCGCGATCAGTCCGGTGATGCCGGTCTCCTCACCCAGCGCTGCGGCGATGAAGTCGGTCTTGGGTAGCGGGGTCATGTTCGGTCGTCCCAGACCCCAACCGGTGCCGAACAGCCCTCCCCAGGCGATTCCGAACTGCGCCTGAATCACCTGGTAGTTGTTGTCGTAGTCGGAGAACGGATTCAGCCAGGCCGACACCCGGGTCTGCACGTGGCCGAAGGTGAAGTACGCCCCGACCGCTCCGGCAAGGAACAACACGGTGCCCAGAATCGGCCAGCTCGGCTTCTCGGTGGCCACATAGAGCATCATCACGAACAAGCTGAAGTACAGCAGCGAGGTGCCGAGGTCCTTCTGGAACACCAACACCGCCAAGCTGGCCAGCCACATCACCAGAATCGGCCCCAGATCACGCGGACGGGGCAGGTCGACGCCGAGCACGCGTCCGCCGGCCAGCGCCAGCACCTCGCGCTTCTCCACCAGGTAGGACGCGAATGCGATCACCAGCACCAGCTTGGCCAACTCGGCCGGCTGGAAGCTGTAGCTGCCCAGGTGGATCCAGATTCGGGCGCCGTTCTTGTCCAGGCCTAAACCCGGCACCATCGGCAACAGCAGCAGGATCATGCCGGCCAGGAACAACAGGTAGGGGTAGCGCTGCAGCAGCCGGTAGTCGCGCAGCCCGATGATCACCCCGGCGCAGGCGGCCACGGCCACCACCAGCCAGGTGAGCTGGAGTTCGGCCGAATGCATCACCGGGCTGCTGCCCAGGTCGAGGCGGTGGATCATCGCCAGACCCAGCCCGTTGAGCAGCATCACCAGCGGCAGGATCAGCGGATCGGCGTACGGGATGCGCCAGCGGATGACCAGGTGCAGCCCGACCGCGATCACGGTGAGAATGCCCAGCGCCCACGGCCACTGGGGTGGCAGGGCAGCCGACTGATTCAAGTGGGTCAGCAGGTAGCCGGCCATCGACAACACAATGGCGAAGCCCAGCATGAAGGCTTCGACACCGCGGCGCTTCCGGTAGCTGACCACGCTATCCATCAGCACTCCGTGGGGCCGGTGGGGGTCTCGGACGGAGTGGGGACGGGAACCGCGGAGCTCGCGCCCGGGGTCGGCTTCGCGGTACCGCTCGCACTGGTCGACGGGTTCGCGGTGGGCGTCGTGGACGGCGGGTTGTGCCACTGCTGGCGCTGCTGGATGCACTCAGCGGCCTTGGTCTGCAGCATCACCAAGGTGGTGCGGGCGGCGTCCAGTGAGGACGCCGGCAAGGTCTGGCGGACCTGCTCCTGATAGTAGGGCGGCAGGTCGATGATCCGGGTCGTGTCGGCCTGGACCAGCTGCGACAGCGGCAGGTTGAACACCGGTTCGGGGATGCCGCGGTAGATGCCGATCGTTTCGGCGTTGGGACCGACGAAGTACTGCTCCTGGGTGTAGGAGTACCACAGCCCGCCACCGGCCCCGATCAGCAGCAGGGGCAGCAGGACGGCCAGCGTTACCTTCAGCCAGGCCAGCCCCCGTCCGGAGTTGGTGGGCGCGTAGCGGGCGACCTCGGGGGCGTTCGGGTTCGGAGCGGTGGCTGCCTTCGGCGGGGCGATCCGCTCGATCAAGGTGGCCTCGTTGCTCAGGTCTTCGGCGTCGATCTGCGCGGCTGAGCCCAGGATCTGCGGTTCGCCCTCCGGCTCGCCCTCGACCACGTCGGCGATGATGATGGTGATGTTGTCCTGGCCGCCTTCCAGGTGTGCCACCCGGATCAAGGCTGCCATCGCGTCTTCGCGCTCGCCGTCGATGCGGGCGGCGATGACCTGGTCGGTGACCATGCCGCACAGGCCGTCGGAGCAGACCAGCAGTCGATCGCCGGGTTGAACATCGACCATTTCCAGGTCAGGGGTGTGCTGCGGCTGGCCGTTGATGACCTTCAGGATCAGCGAGCGATGCGGGTGCTCCAGAGCCTCGGCCTCGGTGATGCGGCCTTCGTCGATCAGGCTCTGCACCCAGGAGTGGTCCTTCGACAGCCGGGTCAGGGCGCCGTCGCGGTAGCGGTAGGCGCGGGAGTCGCCGACATTGGCCAGCGCCAGGTGCTCGCCGTCGAACATCAGCCCGCAGACGGTGGAGCCCATGCCGTCCAGGCTCGGTTCGGTGTGCACCAGGTCGTTGATCAGGTCGGACGCGTGGGCGATCGCCGCGCCCAACTCGGTGAGCATGTCCTCGCCGGTGGCCTTCGACTCGTCGGCCTTGACCAGTTGGGCGACCGCGATCGCCGAGGCGAGGTCACCGGCCGCCGCACCGCCCATGCCGTCGGCCACGATCAGCATCGTGGGGGAGGCGTAAGCCGAGTCCTGGTTGTTCTTGCGAACCAGGCCGACTTCGGAATGCGCGAGGTAGCGCAGGGCAAGGGTCATTTACTTCTCCACGCTCATCAGGGTGCGGCCGATGCGCAAGCTGTCGCCCGGGCTGAACGCTGTTGGGGTGACCAGAGGCTCGTTGTTGAGCATGGTGCCATTGGTCGAACCCAGGTCTTCGACCAGGTAGCCGTCCGCGCCCAGGCTGACCCGGGCGTGGTGGGTGGAGACATAGTCGTCGTCCAGGAT
>CAZLJN010000234.1:0-4232 GCA_964559815.1 uncultured Propionibacteriaceae bacterium | reverse complement strand
GATGGCCGTGGCGGCATCGACGACCAGCTTCGTGCTGGCTGCCTGGATGTTCGTCCGGATGCTCGGCGCGGATCCGGAGCACCGGGCCGTCTCGGTGCCGCTGTACACCTGGATCAACTCCGGCACCTGGAAGATCGACGCCGGGCTGCAGATTGATCAGCTCTCGATCGTCTTCGCCCTGCTGATCACCGGTGTCGGCAGCCTGATTCACCTTTACTCGGTCGGCTACATGGCCCACGACGTGCGGCGGCGGCGCTTCTTCGCCTACCTGAACCTGTTCGTGGCCGCGATGCTGCTGCTGGTGCTGGCCGACAACTACCTGGTGTTGTTCGTCGGCTGGGAAGGCGTCGGTCTGGCGTCCTACCTGCTGATCGGCTTCTGGCAGCACAAGCCGTCCGCGGCTGCTGCGGCCAAGAAGGCGTTCGTGATGAACCGCGTCGGCGACCTTGGCCTGACCATGGCCGTGATGAGCATGCTGGCGTTGTTCGGCAGTTCGTCGTTCGAAGCGGTCAACGCCGGCGCCGCCAAGCTCAGCCCCGGCTGGGCCACGGCGATCGGCTTGTTCCTGCTGCTGGGGGCGGCCGGTAAGTCGGCCCAGGTGCCCCTGCAGGGCTGGCTGTTGGACGCCATGGAGGGCCCGACCCCGGTCTCGGCCCTGATCCACGCGGCGACCATGGTCACCGCCGGTGTCTACCTGGTGGTGCGCAGCCATGAGGTGTTCGAGATGTCGGCGACGGCAGCCACGGCAGTGGTCATCGTCGGCGCGGTCACGTTGCTGGCCGGCGCCTGGATCGGTACCAGCAAGGACGACATCAAGAAGGTGCTGGCCGGCTCCACGATGAGCCAGATCGGCTACATGATGCTGGCCGCGGGCATCGGCCCGGCCGGGTACGCGTTCGCGATCTTCCACCTGCTCACCCACGGCTTCTTCAAGGCCAACATGTTCCTTGGCGCCGGCTCGGTGATGCATGCCATGGACGACGATGTGGACATGCGGCACTACGGCGCGCTGGCGAAGGTCCTGCCCTATACCTTCTACACCTTCGCGATGGGCTATCTGGCGATCATCGGGTTCCCGATGTTCGCCGGCTACTTCTCCAAGGACCACATCATCGAGGCGGCGTTCGAGCACAACCTGTGGGCCGGCGTGGCCGCCCTGGTCGGCGCGGGCATCACCGCCTTCTACATGACCCGGTTGATGCTGATGACCTTCGCCGGTCAGAAGCGCTGGCGCGAGGGCGTCCATCCGCACGAATCACCGAAGGTGATGACCATCCCGCTGATCGTTCTGGCGATCTTCAGCGTGTTCGGCGGCCTGCTGATGAACGCCTGGATCCAGGAATGGCTGGAGCCGGCCGTGGGCAGCCACGTCACCGAGATCTCGCTGGTGCCGAATCTGATCGGCTGGCTCACCCTCGCGGTGGTCGCCGCCGGTGTGGCGGTCGCCTGGTTCGTCTTCGGCGGCAAGCGCACCATTCCCGATGTGGCTCCGGCCACGCGCAACCCGTTCACTGTGATGGGTCGCAACGAGCTGTTCGGAAACACCGTCAATGACGTCCTGGTCGTCCAGCCCACGATGATGGCCGCGCGCGGCCTCACCGTGGCTGACACCAAGGCGCTGGACGGGGGAGTGAGTGGCCTGGTGACCGTGTTCAGCGGTCTGTCCAACCAGGTCCGTAAGCTCCAGAACGGCCAGGTCCGAACCTACGCACTGACGATGGCGCTCGGCGCGGTCGCCGTCGGTGTCGTCATGATTCTCAGTCAGCTGGGCTGAGGGAGGAGTTCTGATGACAATCCCGTGGCTCACGCTTCTCGGCCTGGTGCCGTTGGTCGGTGCCGGCGCACTGATGCTGCCGATCAAGGAACTGTCCCGTTACCTGGGCATGTTCTTCGCCCTGCTCACCGCCGCCGTCGGCGTCGGTGTGGCAGTGATGCACACCTCCGGAGTCGCCTTGGCCGAACAGGCCGCCTGGATGCCGGCCTTCGGCGCCTGGTGGGCGCTGAACCTGGACGGCATGGGCCTGGTGATGGTGCTGCTCACCGTCATCCTGGTGCCGGTGGTGCTGCTGGCCGAGTGGAAGCTCGAAGGCATCGGACGCTGGACGCCGCAGGCTTTCGTGGCCCTGGTGCTGCTGTTGGAGAGCCTGTCGGTGTACACCTTCCTGGCCGCCGACGTCCTGCTCTTCTACCTCTTCTTCGAGGCCACTCTGATTCCGATGTACTTCCTCATCGGCGGTTTCGGAGGCCCGCGGCGGGCCCGCGCGGCCACCAAGTTCCTGCTGTTCAGCCTGGCCGGCGGTCTGGTCATGCTGATCAGCGTGATCGGGCTGTACGCCTACTCGCTGCGGATCTTCGGGACCCCGACCTACTTGCTCGCCGATCTGGTCAAGCTCGCCTTGCCCACTGATGTCGGTCGCTGGTTGATGGTCGGCTTCCTGGTCGCCTTCATCGTGAAGGCGCCGATGGTGCCGGTGCACACCTGGCTGCCGTCGGCCACCGAGCAGGCCACTCCGGGCACCTCGGTGCTGCTGGTCGGCATCCTGGACAAGATCGGCACCTTCGGCATGATCAAGTTCTGCCTGGGACTGTTCCCCGAGGCCAGCGCCTGGGCGGCACCGGCGATGGTGGTGCTGGCCCTGATCAGCATCATCTACGGTGCGGTGGCTGCGATCGGCAGCTCGGATCTGCTTCGTCTGATCGCCTACACCTCGGTGAGCCACTTCGGCTTCATGGTGCTGGGCATCTACACCTTCACCTCCACCGGCATCTCCGGCTCGATCTTCTACATGCTCAACCACGGCTTCTCCACTGCGGCGTTGTTCTTGGTGGTCGGCATGCTGATCGCTCGGCGGGGCTCGTCCAAGGTCTCCGATTTCGGTGGGGTCGATAAGACCGCACCGGTGCTCTCCGGATTCTTCCTGGTGGCGGGCCTGTCCGGCTTGGCGCTGCCGGGCCTGTCGAGCTTCGTGTCGGAGTTCATGGTGATGGCCGGAACCTGGTCGCGGCAGCCCGTCGTGGCCGCCATCTCGACCTTGGGGACGGTGTTGGCCGCGGTCTACATCCTGCTGATGTACCAGCGCACCATGACCGGCCCGGTCACCGAGGCCACCGCGACGCATTTCACCACTGACGCCGGTTTCCGGGAGAAGTGGGTGGCTGCGCCGCTGATCGCCGCGGTCCTGCTGCTCGGTTTCGTGCCGAGCCTGGCTTTGAACGTGATTGCCCCGACCACCCAGCAGACGATGACCCAGATCGGCATCAGTGATTCGGTCGCTCCGCTTGGAGAGGAAGCCAAGTGAACAACATCCCAACTCCCACCTTCGAGTGGCTGCCGCTGGCCCCGGTGATGGCCATCCTGGTGGCGGCCTGCCTCGGGATTGTGGTGGAGGCCCTCGTGCCGCGGGCTCGTCGGTTCTCTCTTCAGGTCGCCCTGGTGGTTGTCGGCATCGTGGCAGCGCTCGGCCTGCTGATCTTCAACTTCCGGCTGGGCAACGTCGGGATTCTGGCCATGGGCGCCATCGCCCTGGACGGCCCGACGTACCTGATGTGGGCGGCGCTGCTGGTCTTCGGGCTGCTGTCGATCCTGGTATTCGCTGAGCGGCGGATCGACAACGGCATGACCGCGTTCGCCGCCTCGGCGGCCTCGGTCCCAGGAAGCCTGGCCGAAGCGGAGGCCTCGCAGGCTCGTCATGAGCACTCCGAGGTCTTCCCGCTGGCGTTGTTCTCGCTGTCGGGAATGATGGTCTTCGCCTCGGCGACCGATCTGGTCACCGCCTTCGTGGCCCTGGAAGTTATGTCGCTGCCGCTCTACCTGCTCAGCGGGATGGCGCGTCGTCGCCGCCTTCTCAGCCAGGAGGCTGCGCTGAAGTACTTCCTGCTGGGCTCGCTGTCCTCGGCGTTCTTCCTGTTCGGGATGGCACTGGCCTACGGCTACTCCGGCTCGTTCGACTACCGCGGAATCGATGCTGCGGTGGCGGCGCCGGTCTACGGCCACGGCCTGCTGGTGACCGCGATGGTCCTGATGGCCGTCGGCCTGCTGTTCAAGATCGGTGCGGTGCCGTTCCACAACTGGGTGCCGGACGTCTACGTCGGCGCACCCACCCCGGTGACCGGGTTCATGGCGATCAGCACCAAGCTGGCCGCGGTCGGCGCGATGGCTCGCTTCTTCTTCGTCGCGGTCGGTGCCGAACGCTGGAGCTGGCAGCCGATGATCGCTGCGGTTGCCCTGGTGA
>CAZLJN010000233.1:0-4240 GCA_964559815.1 uncultured Propionibacteriaceae bacterium | reverse complement strand
CGCCTTCTCGGTCGGCGGCAGGAAGGACGCCTCGATGCTGTTGGCGGCCAGCGTCGCCACCTCGGCGTCGGTGAGATCGAACTGCGCTCGCACCGCGTCGATGTTGTCGTCGAGGTAGCCGCCGAAGTAGGCCGGATCGTCGGAGTTGATGGTGACCAGCAGACCGGCGTCCAGCATGGCCGGCAATGGGTGCGCTGCCAGGTTCGGCACCGCCTTGAGCCGGACGTTCGACAACGGACAGACCGTCAACGGAATGCGCCGATCGCGCAGGTGCGCGACCAGGGTCGGGTCTTCCATGGCGCGGATGCCGTGGTCGATGCGTTCGACCTTGAGTTCACGCAAGGCCTCCCACACGTAGCCGGCGTCGCCTTCTTCGCCCGCGTGCGCGACGGTGTGCAGGCCGTCGGCGCGGGCTCGCTCCCACAGCGGCGCGAAGGGGGCCGCGGGGAATCCGACTTCGGAGGAGCACAGGCCGATGCCCAGCAGCTCGACTCCCGTGGCGATGGCCTGGTCGTAGGCGCGCTCAGCGTCGGCGGCCGGCAGATGGCGCAGGAAGGTGACGATGAGCCCGGAGCTCACCCCGTGCGTTACCTGGGAGCTGCGTAGCGCGTGGCTGACTCCGCCGAGCACCACCTCGGCCGGAATGCCGCGGGCCAGGTGCGCCTGCAGGTCGAGGAACACCTCGGCGCGCACCACCCCGGCGCGCGCGGCGCGGGCGAGGTAGGCGTTGGTGAGGTCAGCGAAATCCTCGGCCGTGCGCAGGACTTCCATGTTGGCGTAGTAGATGTCGAGGAAGTCCTGCAAGCACCCGTAGTCGAAGCGGCCGCGCAGGTCGTCGACATCGCGCCACGGCAGGGTGATGTGGTTGCGCTCGGCCAACTCGAAAGCGAGTTCGGCCTCAAGCGTGCCTTCGAGGTGGAGGTGTAGTTCGGCGTAGGTCATCGGCGATCCTCTCGCTCCTTCCTCGATGCTAGTGGCAACAGGCGTCGGCTATGGATTGGGGCTGTCTACGGCCGCCATGATCTCGCGGCAGACGAAGATGCGGTTGTAGCCCCCACCGGTGATCTCAGTGAGGTGCCCGAGTTCGACCAGTTTCTGAATGGCGTTGTTTGCAGGCGGGTAGGTCACACCGTGCAGTTCGGCGGCTCGGGATACGGTGATGACCGGGTACCCGATCAAGTCGTCCACAATCTCGAGGACGACCCCGCGGGCCTTCACCAGCCTCAACTGCTCACGCATGCGGTCTCGGATCTCGATGATTCGCTCAATGCGACTCACTGCATCGTCGGCCTGATGGCGGACCGCTTCGAAGAAGAACTGGAGCCATGGGTTGAGGTCGCCCGTTTCGCTTACCCGGAGTAGACGATCCTTGTACTGGTCCTTGCGCTCCTCGAGCCACGGAGAGATGTTCAGGATCGGGTATCTCAGGACACCGTTGTCGATCAGCTGCAGCACCACCACTAGGCGACCAAGACGCCCGTTACCGTCACTGAACGGGTGCAGCGTCTCGAACTGGTAGTGCCCCAGCGCAGCCTTGGCCAGTAGCGGGAGATCGTCCTCGGCGTTGATCCACTTCTCCCAATCACTCATGCCCTCAACCAAGGTCGGGCCGGGAGGTGGTGGCACAAAGCGAGAGGCTTCGATCCCGCGATGCCGTTCACCGATGTAGACCTGCCCCGCTCTGAGCGACCCTGCGTCGTAAGAGTCACCGCGCGTACCCTCAACGAGCACCGCTTGGAGATCCTTGAGGATGCTGACGCAGATGGGCCTCCGTTTGATGAGCTCAAGACCCATGGCCGCTGCCCGCACGTAGTTCCTGACTTCCCGCACCTCGCGGCTACGGCTGGCCTCATCGACGAAGTCCGACTCCAGAACATCTTGAAAGAGCGCGTAGGTCCCCTCAAGCGCAGAGGTACTGACGGCCTCTCGGTAGAGCGTGGGGCGAACGAGCAACTGCGGGTTCGGCAGCCGTCCACTCGCCGCGTCGAGTCGCCCTAAGGCACGATCCGCCTCCGAGAGGAGTTTCACACTGAGTGAGCTCATGACGATCTCTTGGGGCAGCGGCTCCGGGACGAACGCGAAGTGGGCATACGGCCGGTTCAGGAACGCGTCAACGCCGCTGATGGGTACTAGGTGTCCCATGGGTGAGGACTCAAACCTGCTGGCTTCCACGACTCTCCCTATAGTTCCACGCACGTAACTCATAGGATATCTCGACTTCCTATAATTTACCGGAGGTCTTCTATAGGAAGTCTGGTGCCCACCCGGCTTGATCGCCGGTCCGGCAGGGTGGCCCCGCGACGGCAGAACCCATCGTCGGTCAGGTCGGGCTGTGCGTCCACCACCTGCTGGGGTTCTCGCAGCCCGGCTCGATCGCCTGCTCATGATCGGGGCTCAAGACGGGTAGCGATCCATCCGCTGATCAACGCGGGATGAGACAGCGAAACCCGCTCCGATGGAGCGGGTTTGGTGGGTGGTGGGCCTAACTGGACTTGAACCAGTGACCTCTGCCTTATCAGGGCAGCGCTCTAACCGTCTGAGCTATAGGCCCGCTTCGCGGGTGAACACGCAAGAGTGAAGGTTACCGACTAGGGCCGTCGGGCTCAAATCGTCGGCTCCAACCAGGGGTTTCGACGGGCTCAACCCGCCGCAGACACTCAGTCTTCGGCGAGGGTGAGTTCCAGGCCGCCGAGGATGTTGGCGCTCAGGTTGTACAGGAACGCGCCGACGGTGCCCAGGGCGGTGGTGATGACCACGTTGATCACGGCGAGCAGAGCGGTGACGCCGAGCACCTTGTTGGCGCTGAAGTAGTCCTCGATGCGCCAGCCCTCAGTGTTGTTCGGGCTGGAGACCGCGTTCATGATCGCGTCGTTGATCGCCCCGAACAGGCCGGACGCCATCAGCACCTGCCACATCAGGTAGGTCGCCACCCAGGCCATGATCCCGAACGCGATGGAGAACAGGAACACCGTCTTCATCACCGACCACGGATCGACCCGCGCCACCCGCAGACGCGCCTTGCGAGTGCGTCGAGAACCCGGGGCGGGCGCCGCCGCACCGGCCGGCTTGGCGGCAGGAGCAGCAGGAGCGGCCGGCTTGGTGGCCGGGGGCCGGACGACGCTGGCCACCGACACCGACGTGGTCGGCACCGCGGCAGCCGCCACCGGCGCGGAGGGAGTCGCCGCAGGAGCACTCGCCGGCTTCGGTGAAGCGGGAGCAGCAGCCGGCTTGTCGAAGGCAGCCATCAGATCCTCATCGGCGGTCTTGCGCACCGGCTTGGGAATGCTCGGCTTGGCAGCACTCGCCTTGGCCGAGCCCATGGTCGGCTTCACCGACCCGCCACGTCCGGACACTTTCGACATCTTCACCACGGTGTCACCCAGGCCCTCTGACGGGCTGGACGGCGAAACTTCGGCGCCGTCCAACTTCCACGACGCGTCAGCGTCGGTGTCGACGCTGGGCTTCGCGTCCTGAGCTTCACTCACCGTTCGCCTCCTCGGGCGTGCTCGCGGCAGGCGCATCGGCCTGGTCGTCGGTCTCCACCGTACCCTCACCACCAACGGCCGGGTCAACCGCGTCGGCGTCCTCGTCCTCAGCGCTGGATTCGGGGTTGAGAGCGATCACCGAGACCGCATCGTCGCCGGAGACCGAGACGAACTTCACACCCATGGTGTCGCGGCCCTTGGTCGGCACCTCGGCCACCGCCGAACGAGTGATCTGTCCGCTGGTCTTGATCGCGATCACCTCGTCGGCTTCGGTGACCACCAGGCCACCCACCAACGAGCCGCGATCCTCGTTCAGCTTCATCGCCTTGATGCCCAGACCGCCACGGCCCTGCTGGCGGTACTCACTGACCACAGTCCGCTTGGCGAAGCCGCCGTCGGTCACGGTGAACACGAAGCGGTTGTCCTCGTCGAGCTCGGCACCGATCACCGACATGCTCAACAATGCGTCGTCGCTGCGGAACTTCATCCCGGTCACACCGGACGTCGCCCGCCCCATCGGACGCAGCTGGCTGTCGTCCGCGGCGAAGCGAATCGCCTGGCCCTTGCGGGAGATCAGCAGCACATCGTCATCGGGGGAGCAGAGGGCCGCCCCGATCAACTCGTCGGACTCGTCGCGGAAGTTGATCGCGATCACGCCCGCCTGGCGCGGCGAGTCGTAGGCCCGCAGCTCGGTCTTCTTCACCAGACCGGTCTTGGTGGCCAGCAGCAAGTACGGCGCATCGTCGTAGCTGCGC
>CAZLJN010000232.1:0-4259 GCA_964559815.1 uncultured Propionibacteriaceae bacterium | reverse complement strand
AGTAGCCCAAACGCTCGAATTGCACCACCTGGCCAGGGGTGACCTCGGCCAGGGCGGCCTCGACCTTGCAGCCGCTCAGCACCTCGCGCGAGGCCGGGTTGAGATCGTCCAGCGCTTCGCCGGTGGCATCGCCGGGAACCGGCGCGGTGAACAGTCGCTCGTACAGTGCGACGTCCACTTCGCTCGCGTGTGGCGCCGACACCCAATGCATCGTCGACTTCACCTTGCGCCCGTCGGGGGCGTCACCGCCTCGGGTGGCCGGATCGTAGGTGGCGTGGACGCAGCTGACGTTGCCGGCGGCATCGTGTTCGACGCTGGTGGCGGTGATCAGATAGGCGCCGCGCAGGCGCACCTCACGTCCGATGGACAGGCGGAAGAACTTCGGCGGCGGCACCTCGGCAAAATCGTCGGTCTCGATGAACAGGTCACCGGAGAACGACACCAGGCGGGTGCCGTCGGCGGGGTTCTCGGGGTTGTTGCCCACCTCGAACTGCTCGGTGACCGGACTGCCATCGGCGTTGGTCGGCCAGTTGTCGATGACCACCCGTAGCGGACGCAGGACGGCCATCCGTCGCTGGGCGGTCTGATTCAGTTCCCGCCGGACGTAGGACTCCAGCGCTTCGATGTTCTGGCGGCTGTTGGTGCGGGTGGTGCCGACCTCGGTGCAGAAGGCCCGCAGGGCAGCGGCGGGGTAGCCGCGCCGACGCAGGCCGCGCAGGGTGGGCATCCGGGCATCGTCCCAACCGTCGACGGTGCCGTCGGCGACCAGCTTGGCCAGCCGCCGCTTGCTGGTGACCGTGTGGGTCAGTTCCAGGCGGGCGAACTCGATCTGCTGAGGCTTCTCGGCCGGCAGCGGCAGATGTTCCAGGTACCAGTCGTAGAGCGGGCGGTGGGTGTCGAACTCGAGGGTGCAGATCGAGTGGGTGACCTTCTCGATCGCATCGGACTGGCCGTGCGCCCAGTCGTAGGTGGGGTAGATGCACCACTCGTCGCCGGTGCGGAAGTGGTGGGAGTGGCGGATCCGGTACATCACCGGGTCGCGCAGCGCCATGTTTTCGTGGGTCATGTCGATCTTGGCGCGCAGCACCCGAGAGCCGTCGGGGAACTCGCCGGCCTTCATCCGTCGCAGCAGGTCGAGGTTTTCGGCAATCGGACGATCCCGGAACGGGCTGTTGGTGCCGGGCTTGCCGAAGCCGCCGCGCTGGGACGAGATGGTCTCGCCGTCCTGGTCGTCGACATAGGCCAAACCGCGCTCGACGAGCAACTCGGCCCACTCGTACAACTGGCCGAAGTAGTCCGAGGCGTGCAGGACGGACGCGGGGGTGTAGCCCAGCCAGGCGATGTCGTCCAGGATCGAGGTGAAGTACTCGGCCTCTTCGGTGTCCGGGTTGGTGTCGTCCAAGCGGAGATTGCAGATGCCGCCGAACTGCTCGGCGGTGCCGAAGTCGACGGTGATGGCCTTGGCGTGACCGATGTGCAGGTAGCCGTTCGGTTCGGGTGGGAACCGTGTCTGGACCCGTCCGCCGTAGGTACCCTCTTCGAGGTCCTTTCGGACCCGATCACGGATGAAATCGCTATAGGAGCCGGCCTCGGTCATGCTCGACAAGCTAGCACGGCGCGATCCTCGGATTTGACGCTGCTGCCGGTGGTGATCGCCGCAGTCGTCTCGCGGTGAGCATCAGATCGCAAAACCGGCGTAACGGCGGCGTCACTGGCGACCGGCACGCTGTGGGCATGTACTCCTACAACCAACCCCCGGACGAGATCCGGTTGCCGGAGGATCTGGGGCTGGATATCGGCCCGGAAGCCACCCTGGTGATCGCCGCGTGGCGCTTCCTCCTCCTCGGCTTCGCCGACCCCGAAGACTTCGTTGAGGAGGTGCGCGAGGAGTTCGGCCTGCCCGACCACGTCCTGCGGCGGGGCTTCGAGACGGTTGCCGCGGTGAGACGGGCGCAGCAGCGGTCGTTCGGTGCAGCGGCGACCACCTCGCTGACGAAGGCCTTCGCCGAGCTCAACGCTCGCGGGATCCTGGCTCTGGAGGCGCACTCATGTTGCGCCGAATGCGGGGTACGGGAGATCTCCGAAATCCTGGACGACGGCCTCCCTCGTCGGGGCTACGTCTTCTACCACCAAGGTGATGCTGAGCACCTACTGGACCACGGTCACGTCGAGCTGACCTATGGTGCGGTGATGGAGCGGGTTCTGAACCCCGATGAGTACGCGCGGCTGCTCCCCGAGGGCAAGCGGTGGTGGTTCGAGCAGGTGTCGGTGGAGTTCTTCCGCGACGAAGTACTGCCGGTGCTGATCGAGCACGGCATCACCGTGGAGTGGAACCGGGAGTTCGACAGCAGGCCGACCCTGACGAACGTGGCCTTCTACGCCGAGGTGTGAGGACGCTCCCGGCGTGAGCCGTCCGGCCGCCTCGGCTAGGCTGTTGCGGCCATGACACAGACTCCTGCACGCCTTCGCGTCGCCCCTTCGCCCACCGGTGATCCGCATGTGGGCACCGCTTACATGTCGCTGTTCAACCTCGCGTACGCCCGAGCCACCGGCGGTTCCTTCATCCTGCGAATCGAAGACACCGACCGCGCCCGCTACCGCGCCGACTCCGAGCAGCAGATCTACGACACCCTGCACTGGCTGGGTCTGGATTGGAGCGAAGGCCCCGACATCGGCGGCCCGTACGCGCCGTATCGGCAGTCGGAGCGCCTGGACACCTACCGTCCGTTCGTGGAGAAGTTGATCGCCGATGGCCACGCCTACTACTGCTGGTGTTCCACTGATCGGCTGGCCGAGCTGCGGGCCGAGCAGCAGGCGTCCAAGGCGTCGGTGACCGGGTACGACCGGCTGTGCTACGGCAAGACCCGCGAGGAGCGGGCGGCGCTGCCGGGCTTCTCCGAAACCCCGGTGGTGCGGATGCTGATCCCCGACGACGCACCCCTGACCTTCACCGACCTGATCCGTGGTGAAGTGAACGCGCCGCATCCCGATGACCAGGTGATCCTGAAGGCTGACGGCTTCCCGACCTACCACCTGGCCGTGGTGGTGGACGATCACCTGATGGGCATCACCCATGTGGTGCGCGGCGAGGAGTGGATCTCCTCGACCCCCAAGCATGTGCTGCTGTACCAGTGGCTCGGGCTGGAGGCGCCGGCATTCGCCCACATGCCGCTGCTGCGCAATACCGACAAGTCGAAGATCTCCAAGCGCAAGAATCCGGCAGCCCGGCTGACCTGGTTCGCCGAGCAGGGCTACCTGCCCGAGGCGCTGCGGAACTTCCTGCAGCTGATGGCTTACCCGCCGGTGCATGAGGGCACCGACGTGGCCAGCTTCGACGACTTCGTCGCCGCGTTCGACTGGGCGAAGGTGAACACCACCGGGCCCATCTTCGATCTGACCAAGCTCGGGGCGTTGAACGGCGACTACATCCGCTCGTTGAGCGCCGACGAGCTCGCCGACCGGGTGCTGGCTCATGCCACCACCTACGGTCAGTGGACCGCGCCCACCGACGCCGACGTGGCGCTGCTGCGCGCGGCCGTCCCGCTGGTGCAGGAGCGGCTGGTGCTGCTGAGCGAGGCCGTCGGGAAGCTGTCCTATCTGTTCACCGCCGACGCCGATCTGGGCATCGACCCCGCCGGCATCGCCAAGGCCGGAGCGGACGCCGCCGTGGTGGTGTCCACAGCGATCTCGGCCCTGAAGGAGCTGGGGGAGTGGACCCACGATTCCATCCAGGAGGCGCTGCGCGCCGCCCTGGTGGACGGGTTAGGGATCAAGCCCAAGTTCGCGTTCGGCCCGGTGCGGCTGGCGATCACCGGATCGTTGGTGTCCCCGCCGCTGTTCGAGTCGATGGAACTGCTCGGACGTGAGTCCTCGCTGGCCCGTCTGGAGAAACTGGCCGGGCTGCTGTGAGCCGCCTGGTCGCGATCTTCGGAGGCCGCAGCGAGATCGGCCTGGCGGTCGCGACCCGACTCGCGCCCGGCGCCACGGTCGTGTTGGCGGCCCGACCCGGCTCGATGGACGCTGCGGTCGCGGCTTGTCAGGCTGCTGGCGCGGCGCAGGTGGAGACGATCGAGTTCGACGCCGATGAGGTGGCCGGCCACGCATCACTGGTGGCCGACCTCGAACAGCGCTTCGGGGCCATCGACGTGGCGGTGTTGGCCTTCGGGGTGCTCGGCGATCAGGCGTTGGTAGAACGCGACGCGGTCGCCGCGGCTGCGGTACTGCACACCGATTTCATTGCCCAGGCCTCGCTGCTGACC
>CAZLJN010000231.1:0-4261 GCA_964559815.1 uncultured Propionibacteriaceae bacterium | reverse complement strand
CTTCCGCTGGTGGTCATCGACGTGCAGCGCGGCGGCCCGTCCACCGGCCTGCCGACCAAGACCGAGCAGTCCGACCTGAACATCGCGATGTTCGGACGCCATGGCGAATCCCCGATGCCGGTGATCGCAGCCCAGTCGCCCGCCGACTGCTTCGCGGCCACCTTCGAGGCCTGCAAGGTGGCCGTGGAGTACCGCACCCCGGTGCTGGTGCTCACCGATGGCTACCTGGGTAACGGCGCCGAGCCCTGGCGGGTGCCGGAGTTGGACGAACTGCCCAAGATCGAGACCAATCTCACCACCGAGGTCGAGGGCACCTACCTGCCCTACGCCCGCGACGAGAAGGGTGCCCGCGCCTGGGCGATCCCCGGCACTCCGGGTCTCACCCACCGCACCGGCGGTCTGGAGAAGGCGCCCGATACCGGCGCGGTCTCCTACGATCCCGACCACCACGAGATCCAGGTCCTGGCCCGCGCGGCCAAGGTCGCCGGGATCGTCCGCGATGTGCCTGATGTCGTGGTCGACGATCCCAGCGGTGAGGCCAAGGTGCTGGTCCTCGGTTGGGGTTCGACCTTCGGTCCGATCCAGTCCGCCGCCCGCTACGTGCGCAACTCCGGACGCAAACTGGCCACCGCCCACCTGCGGTGGATCAACCCGCTGCCGGCGAACCTCGGCGAGGTGCTGGCCGCATACGACCGGGTGATCGTGCCCGAGATGAACCTGGGCCAGCTGGCCATGCTGCTGCGCTCCACCTTCCTGATCAACGTGGAGAGCTACACAAAGGTTCGGGGCATGCCGCTGCGGCAGTCCGAACTCGCCGAAGACCTGAACGCGATCATTGATGAGGAGGATGCGAAGTGACCGCCACTGTTCCCACCGCACTGGGGGGCCTGTCGGGCGTCCCGCTGACGCTGAACCCGCTCACCCGCAAGGACTTCACCTCACCGGCCGACGTCCGTTGGTGCCCGGGGTGTGGCGATTACCCCGTGCTGGCCGCTTTCCAGGGAGTCATGCCCGAGCTCGGCATCCGCAACGAGAACCTCGTCGTGGTCTCCGGCATCGGCTGCTCCTCGCGGTTCCCGTACTACGTGGAGTCCTACGGCTTCCACTCCATCCACGGACGCGCCCCGGCCGTCGCCAGTGGTGTGGCGATGTCGCGGCCCGACCTGGCCGTATTCGTGATCACCGGTGACGGCGATGCCCTCAGCATCGGCGGCAACCACCTGATCCACGCGATCCGGCGCAACATCAACATGACCATCCTGCTGTTCAACAACCGCATCTATGGTCTGACCAAGGGTCAGTACTCCCCCACCTCCGAGCAGGGCAAGGTCACCAAGACCTCCCCGATGGGGTCGGTGGACCACCCGTTCAACCCGGTCGCCCTGGCTCTGGGCGCCGGCGGCACCTTCGTGGCGCGCACCCTGGACTCCAACCGGGCGCACCTGACCGAGGTGCTGAAGGCGGCAGCGGCCCACCGCGGGACGTCGCTGGTGGAGATCTACCAGAACTGCGTGATCTTCAACGACGGCGCCTACGACCCGCTGAAGGCGGCCGACGGCATGATCAAGCTGGTCCACGGCCAGCCGATCACCTATGGGGCCGACAACGCCATGGGCGTGACCCGGTTGGCTGATGGCACCCTGACCACCGGTCCGGTCGCCGAGATCGGCGAGGCGAACCTGTTGGTGCACGATGCCCACGCCGACAACCCTCAGCTGGCCTTCGCGTTGGCGCAGTTGACCGAGGTCAACAGCATCGAGCGGGCACCGATCGGCATCTTCCGCGATGTCGAACGTCCGGTGTACGACGACATGGCTCGGGCGCAGATCACCACCTTCGACGACGACAGCGCCAAGCTCGCCGCCGTCTCCCAGCTGCTGAAGGGCAGCGACACCTGGCAAATGTGACCAGACCCGGCTGGTAAGACCGGCCCGCAGCGGCGCTTCGGCGTCCGGTTGCGGGCCGGTTCGGCTTTTACGACCCGCGTGTGCGGCGATCTCGTGGGAGCCACCAGATAGCCTGTCGGGTGTGACCCACTTCGATCTTGATCCGTCCGTTCGTCCCGCTGACGACCTCTTTCGCCACGTCAATGGGCGCTGGCTCGCCACCACCGAGATTCCCGAGGACAAGCAGGCCACCGGGGCCTTCATCGACCTGCGGGACGCCTCGGAGGAGGCGATCAGGCAGATCGTGACCGGGCTGGCGGGCAGCCCAGCCGGCACCGACGCGTACCGGATCGAACACCTCTTCGGCGACTTCATGGACACCGAAAGGGTGGCCGCCGCGGGCCTTGATCCGCTGGCCGAGCTCCTGGTCGAGATCGACGCGATCACCTCGGTCGACGACCTCTTGGACTACTTCGGGCGCAGCCTGCGTCGCGGCACCGGATCCCCCATCGGCCTGGAAGTCGACGCCGACCCCGGCGAGCCCAGCCGCTACGCGCTCTTCGTCACCCAGTCCGGCCTGGGCCTGCCAGACGAGGAGTACTACCGACTCGAACAGCACGCGGCGATCCTGGCCGCCTACCGCGACCACGTCGGTCGCACCTTGGCCCTTGCCGGCATCACCGCCAGCGGCAGCGCCCCGGTGGTCGATCTGGAAGTCGATGTCGCAGCCGTCCACTGGGACAAGGTCCGCACCCGCGACATCCGCCAGATGTACAACCCGACCACCCTGGACGCTCTGGACGCCATGGGCCTGCCGTGGACCCGCGTCCTGACCGCTGCCGGCGTGCCGGTGATCGACCAGGTGATCGTGGCCCAGCCGTCCTACTTCACCGACATGGCCGCGCTGATCACCAAGGCCCGGCTGGAGGATTGGAAGGACTGGTGCCGCTGGAGCCTGGTGTCGGCGCTGTCGCCCTACCTTCCCGACGAACTGGTGCAGGCACGCTTCGACTTCTACGGCACCGTGCTGCAGGGGATCCCGCAATTGAAGCAGCGCTGGAAGCGCGGCATCGACCTGGTCGAACGCAGTCTGGGCGACGCCGTCGGCCAGCTGTACGTGGAGCGGCACTTCCCGCCCACCTCCAAACAGCGCATGGATGAGCTGGTGGGTAACCTGCTCAAGGCCTACCGGGCGTCCATTTCGGCGCTGGACTGGATGGGTGCCGACACCCGTACCGAAGCGCTGACCAAGCTGGCCAACTTCACGCCGAAGATCGGCTACCCCGATGTCTGGAAGGACTACAGCGGGCTCACCATCACCCCCGGAGATCTGGTCGGCAACGTGCTGCGGGCGGCGGCGTTCGCCGCCGATGACGAGATCAGCAAGATCGGCGGCCCGATCCGCGCCTGGGAGTGGCTGATGACGCCGCAGACCGTCAACGCCTACTACCACCCGCTGCGCAACGAAATCGTCTTCCCCGCAGCCATCCTGCAGCCGCCATTCTTCGATCCGGAGGCCGACGATGCGGTCAACTACGCCGCCATCGGTGCCGTGATCGGGCATGAGATCGGCCACGGTTTCGACGACCAGGGCTCCACCTGCGACGGCGAGGGCCGGCTGCGGGACTGGTGGACGCCGGCCGACCGTGATGCGTTCACCGAGCGCACCAAAGCACTGATCGCGCAATACGACGCCCTGTGCCCGGCCCAGATGCCTGACCTCCACGTCAACGGTGAGCTCACCATCGGGGAGAACATCGGCGACCTGGGCGGCTTGGCCATCGCCTTCGACGCGTGGCGTCTGGCCACCGCCGGCACCGACCCCGCACCCGTCGACGGCATCCCCGCCGGGCAGCGCTTCTTCTACTCCTGGGCGCGCGCCTGGCAGAGCAAGCGGCGTGACGAAGCCTTGCGTCAGCAGATCGCCACCGACCCGCATTCGCCAGAAGAGTTCCGCTGCAACCAGGTGGTGCGCAACCTTCCCGCCTTCTATGAGGCCTTTGGCGTCACCGAAGCCGATGCGGCCTGGCTGCCGGAGGCCGAGCGGGTGAAGATCTGGTGAGCAACTCCCCGAACACTCTGGGCCGCGGCGGCTATCGGGAGTTCCTGCACGTCCGCGAGATCCTACGGCTGGAGTCTGTCGGCGGCATCCTGCTGATCCTGGGCGCGGCGGCCGCCATGGTGACGGCGAACGTGGCACCGCAGTTCTACCTCGACCTGCGCCACCTGCACGTCGGCGGCAGTGTCGGCCCCATCGATCTGAACCTGTCTTTGGCGCATTGGGCTGCCGACGGGTTGCTGGCCGTCTTCTTCTTCCTGGTCGAACTCATGCTTCAGCTCGAGTCCGACCAGGAAGAAGAAGACGGCCAGCAACC
>CAZLJN010000230.1:0-4262 GCA_964559815.1 uncultured Propionibacteriaceae bacterium | reverse complement strand
TCCTGGGCATGGTGGGTCTCGTGTGGCCGGCGATCGTGTTGGTGGGTGGCATCGTGCTGGCCGCCATCCCGCGAACCATCCGGACGGGCGCTGGCCTGCTGATCAGTATCGGGGTGTCGGTCCTGGCTGTCGGCGGGGTGTGTGTGGCGATTCTGGCCGGCGCGGGCGCCGGCCGCTGATTCGAAGGATTGCTCAATGACCAATCGGCTGAACGTTGCCCTGCCCTCATCCACTCTCGGCCCCGGCCAGCCGCTGCGCGGCGACCGCATCCACCGCTATGTGACCGCCTACTGCCCCGAATGCCACGACCCGGACGGTGCGCTGACCGACGTCCAGCGCCTGTCCGGGGTGCTGCTGGTGCGTGAGGAGAAGGTGTGGCTGCAGCGCGCCTGCCCCACCCACGGGATGATCACCACCCTCTACGACCAGGACGCCAACATCCTGCGGTACTTGGAGCAGTGGCAGGCGCCGACCAAGGTGCACGTGCCCGACCATGCCGACAACTTCCGGTTGATGCCCGAGGCGTTCGCCTACGGCCTGCCGGCCTTCCATACCCAGCACACCTGCATCCTGCTGCACGACATCACCGAGGTGTGCAATCTGAAGTGCCCCACCTGCTTCGCCGGCTCCAGCCCGCAGCTGACCGGCATGGCGCCGCTGGCCGAGGTGCTGGCCAATGTGGACGCCAGGCTCTCCCGCGAGGAGAACCGGCTCGACGTGCTGATGCTGTCGGGCGGCGAGCCGACGCTGTATCCGCAGCTCGCCGAACTACTGGACGAGCTGGTGGCCCGCCCGATCGTGCGGATCATGGTCAACACCAACGGCCTGAAAATTGCCGAGGACGACGAACTGCTGGCGCTGCTGAAGAGCCACCGCAGCCGTCTGGAGGTCTACCTGCAGTACGACGGGCCCTCGCCACAGGCGTCCATCCATCACCGCGGCGCCGACCTGACCCGCTTCAAGGAGCGGGCGATTCAGCGGCTGAGCGAGGCCGGGATCTTCACCACCTTGGTGATGACTGCGGCCCTCGGGGTGAACGACGGTGACATCGGCGCGGTGGTGATGAAGGCGCTGAACACCCCGTTCATCGGCGGCGTGGCGATTCAGCCGGTGTTCGGCTCCGGACGTGGCAGCGGCATCGATCCGCTCGATCGGCTCACCCACACCGGCGTCCTCACCCGGCTCGGTCCGCAAACCGGCAACGCCGTCCAATGGCACGACCTGACCGCGCTGCCGTGCTCGCACCCGCACTGCTCATCGGTCGGCTACCTGCTCCGGGATGATGCCGGCACCTGGCGCTCGCTGGCCGCGCTGGTCGGCCATGACGAACTGCTGGCCTGGCTGGATTTGGATCCCGACGCGCTGGCCAACCGGGTCGCTGATCGCGATCTGCCCAAGCAACTGCGCGAGTTGATGAAGAACTCGATGCTCGACCTACTCAGCGAGCAGGCGGCCCTCACCAACCCGCGCACCGGCCAGCTGTGGCAGAACATCTGCACGCAGTGCGACCTCGGCATCTCGACGCTGACCACGCTGGCTTCGGCCAAGCTGCCCGGCGGGGAGGAGCGGATGCGGAACCTGCTGGGGGAGCGGATCAAGCGCATTACCATCAAGCCATTCCAGGACATCCACACGATGATCGAGGAGCGGCTCACCCAGTGCTGCGTCCATGTGGGCACCGTCGCCGACAACGGCGATCATCAGTGCGCGCCGTTCTGCGCGGTGCAAGCCTGGGGTCCGCTGGGACGGCAGCGGCTCAGCACGGCAACCGGAGGTCGACATGAGTGAGGTTCCCCCGCAGGTCACCAGCATCATCGCCGGGCCAAAGCCGTCCGATTTCATCAACAACGGCTGCGCCACCCCGGAGCCACCGGCCGCGGAGGCGGCGCCGTTCGACCCGCTGCGGCTGTGCATCTTCGCCACCATTTCGATGCTCGGCTGGCTGTTCGGCCCGCTGGCGGTGGTGGTGTTCGCCGCGGTGGGCTTCGCCGGCTATTGGACGGCGCGCAAGGCCGGCCTGACCCGTTCGAAGTGCTACCTGCGCGACACCCGGCTGGTGCTGGCCTACTTGGGCGTGTTCATGCTGGCCGGGTTGACCGGGCTGGGTTTCCAGCTGGCGCGCTGGCTCGGCTGGAACTGAGCCAGGCTCAGAGCTTCGGGTCCTCGGCGACGATCGGGCTCGCGGGCGCTTTGCGGGGCGAGACCAGCCCCAGGCCGGTGAAGAAGCCACCCAGTACTCCGACCCCGAAAGCGATCCAGATCGTCGGGAACGGATTGATGGGATTGATGCTGTTCTTGGGCTGCATGTTGCCCCAGATGTCCAGCGATCCCCAGCCCATGATGCCGGCGGCGACCAGCAGCCCGAGGATCCCGATGACCAGACTCACCTTCGACATCACCTTCATGCGCTGCATCTTACGGGTGCGTCTGGCGGCGTGAGCGGTATTAGGTTGTCGGCGTGGATGTAGATCTGGCGCGCTGGCTGGTGTCGGCGGACGCGGCCCCGGCCCTGGCTGCGGCGCAGGCCGAGCCTGACCCCAGTTCGCTGGCCGCGGCCGGACGACTGCGCCGCGACTTCGCGCCCGAGCACGCCGCTGCCGCGCTCACCCAGGCCGGGGTGCGCCGCCGGGCGGTGTCCAAGTTCGGGGACCAGGCCCAACGGCTCTTCTTCACCCCCGACGGCCTGGAGCAGGCCACTCGTGGCGAGGTGGCCGCCTGGCGGGCCGCCCGCTATGTCGCTGCCGGCGCCACCGCGGTCGTCGATCTGGGCTGCGGGTTGGGCGCCGATGCGCTGGCCTTCGCTGCGGCCGGGCTGACGGTCACCGCCGTCGAGGCTGATCCGGCCACCGCCGTGCTGGCGTCGGCCAATCTGGGCCAGGAGGTGATCTGCGCCGATGCCGTCGAGGTTGCCGAATCGCTGCTTTCCTCAGGGGCGGCGGTCTTCGCCGATCCGGCACGCCGCACCGGTGCCGGACGCACCTGGCGGGTGGCCGACTTCTCGCCGCCGTTCGACTTCGCCACCGGACTGCTGGCCGGGAGATTCGGCTGCATCAAGGCCGCGCCCGGGTTGCCGTCCACGATGATTCCTGACGGGGTGGGTGCCACCTGGGTAAGCCATCACGGCGACCTGGTCGAGACGTCTTTGTGGAGCACCGACGAGCGCGCGGCCGTCCTGCTGCCGTCTGGCGATCGGATCGAGGTGTCAGGTACGCGTGCACCGGTGGGCCCGGTGGCGCGCTATCTGTACGAGCCCGACCCGGCAGTGATCCGCTCCCAGGCGATCGGCGAGTTGGCGCACCGGCTGCAGGCGCACCGCCCGGCCGACGGGATCGGCTACCTGTTCAGTGATCAGCTGCACCCCACGGTGTTCGCCCACGCGTTCGAGGTGATCGAGGTGCTGCCGTTCGACGAACGCCGGCTGCGGGCATGGGTGCGCGACCAGGGCCTGGGCACCCTTGAGATCAAGGTCCGCGGGATCGACGTGGATCCGGCGACGCTGCGGCGGCGGCTGCGCCCGTCCGGTGCCGGCGCGGCCACGGTGGTGCTGACGCCCACCCCCGAAGGTGCCCGAGCGTTGATGGTGCGTCGACTCAACTGAGTGATGGTTGGCACTCGGCTTGATCGAGTGCTAAGGCCGCGATAGATTCTCACTTAGCACTCTCACTATGTGGGTGCCAACGGGTCCGTGGCGTCGTCGACGCCGCCGGGCCGCACGAACACCTGACCACCGGGCGGTAACAGCCCAGCAGAACGAAAGGGTTTTGACGTGGCAGTCACGATCAAGCCGTTGGAGGACCGCGTCCTCGTCCAGCCGTTGGAGGCCGAGCAGACCACCGCTTCTGGCCTGGTCATCCCCGACACCGCCAAGGAGAAGCCCCAGGAGGGCAAGGTAGTGGCCACCGGCCCCGGCCTGCCCAACGGTGAGGGCGGCCACCTGCCGATGGATATCGCCGTGGGCGATGTGGTCATCTACTCCAAGTACGGCGGCACCGAGATCAAGTACGACGGCGCGGAGTACCTGCTGCTCGCCGCCCGCGACATCCTCGCCATCATCACCAAGTAAGGCGATCACATGGCGAAGCTGTTGCAGTTCGACGAGGAAGCCCGCCGCTCGCTTGAGCGTGGCGTGGACGTCCTCGCCAACACCGTGAAGGTGACCCTCGGGCCGAAGGGGCGCTACGTCGTCCTGGACAAGAAGTGGGGCGCCCCGACCATCACCAACGACGGCGTGACCGTCGCCAAGGAGGTCGAGCTCACCGATC
>CAZLJN010000229.1:0-4265 GCA_964559815.1 uncultured Propionibacteriaceae bacterium | reverse complement strand
TGCGTGCACCTCCGCCAGCAGCGCCTCGCGCTGGGGGTGGGGGGTCCAGGTCGAATGGTCGAGCGTCATGTTCTCTCGGATCGCTGATGGTGGTCAGGAGTTTATCGCCGGCGGATCACGCTCCGGTTACCGCCGAGCGCAGCCCCGGTGACTACCGGTGGGACCGACCGTACCTCAGGCCCGGGTGGCGCCGGCGGCGAGAGAGCGTGGCCTTTCGGCGAACACCAGCACCAGTGCGGTGAGCATGCCCACGGCCGCGACGATGATCGCGGCGTAGGCCACCAGCATGCTGGCTTGGCCGATCGGACCTTCGGGGTCGGCATGGAGCGCCAACGTCAGCAGCGAGCCGAGGGAGTCGGGACTGTCGCCACCATCGACGATGGTGAAGCCGGCGACGACCAGGCCGATCAGCGAAGCGATCAGCGAGGCGGCGGCCCCGCGCTGAATCAACTGGCCGCGCTTGGTGCAACGCTGATACACCGCCACGCTGATCACCACGCCGTAGAGCGCGACGAGCGGGAGGACGGTGAACAGCATGATGACCCCGTACCAGCCACCGGCGCCGAGGAAGAAGCGTCCGATCGACGCCCACGCGGCGGCCAGGCCGAACCAGATCCACAGCAGGTCCTGGAAGGTCGCCATCGGGCCGGTGGGACGGGCCACCGGCGGAACGGGCGGAGGTGGCGGCGGGTAGCCGCCGGCGGGCGGCGGCGTCCACGGGCCGGTCATCGGTTCTGCTTCTCGATCGTCGCCACCACCACGCCGGCCGACGGCGCGACCATGGTGTCCATTGCGGCCAGCTCCGCCGGTGCCTGGTCCAGATCGACCACTCGGCCGAGCAGCCCGGCGATGTCGAGCCGCCCGTCGGCGACCATGTCCAGCATGGCCGGATAGTCGACCGCAGCCATGCCGTGGCTGCCGACCACTGCGAGCTCTTTGGCCACCAGGTCGCCCCACGGCAACGATGCGGTGGCGGCCTCGCCCAGCATCAGCCCCACCTGGACGTGCCGTCCGCGGCGACGCAGCGCGCGCACCGACGCGGCCGCCGTGGACGGATGGCCGAGCGCGTCGAGGCCCACGGCAGCGCCGCCGCCGGTCACCTCGATGACCGCGGCCGGATCCGCCTCGGCCAGGACGGCGTCCGCGCCCAGAGCCAGCGCTCGCTCGCGCGCGGCCGCCGACAGATCGACACCGACCACCTGGGCGCCCAACGCCTTGGCGATCAACACTGCCGACAGCCCGACCCCGCCACAACCGAAGACGGCCACCCAGTCGCCGGGCTGCACCGATGCCTGCGCGGTCAGTGCATGGAAGGCGGTGGCGAAGCGGCAGCCCAGGGCGGCCGCGGTCACCGCGTCCACCGCCTCGGGGAGCCGGACCAGGTTGAAGTCGGCGGCGCGGACGGCCACGTATTCGGCGTACGAGCCGGGATGGGTGAAGCCCGGCTGGGTCTGATTCGGGCACACCTGCCCCTGGCCGGCGGCGCACAGTTCGCAGCGGCCGCAGGCGTTGACGAACGGGACGGTGACCCGGTCGCCCACCGCGAAGTTGGCGACGTCCGCCCCGACGGCGTGGACGGTGCCGGCGAACTCGTGCCCGGGGATCATCGGCAGCGGCACCGGATCATGGCCGCGCCAGGCATGCCAGTCCGACCGGCAGATGCCGGTGGCCTGCACCGCGATCACCGCTCCGTCGACCGGACATTCGGGTTCGGCGACCTCCCGCAGTTCCAAGGGGCCGCCGACGCTGTCATACATCACTGCACGCATGGGGTGGTTCTACCATCTCCCCGCACCGGGGACCGGCGGTGGGTGCGGGGTGGACGGTCTCAGACCCGCGGGACACCGGCGGCGCGCAGGCGCAGCTTCAACAGCCCGAACGGATGGTGCCGCGGGTAGGCGAGCCCGATCAGGCCGGCGGCGCGCGCACCGGCCGCGTTGGCCGGCAGGTCGTCGACGAAGACCGCCTCGTGGGGGGAGATGCCGAGATGGTCGACGATGTAGGTGAAGTAGGCCGGGTCAGGCTTGGCCAGACCGACTTCGAAGGAATAGAAGGCGTGGTCGAAGTAGTCGCGGTAGGGAAGGTGCTCCTGCATCCACGCGCCCCGGTAGCTCTGCTGGTTGGTGGCCAGGACGGTCGTCACCCCCGACGCGCGCACCCGGGCGACCAGGTCGAGCATTCGCTGATCAGGGATGATGCGGTACCACAGCGCCAGAAGCTGCTCGGTGGTGATGTCGAGGCCGCGCCGGTCGATGATCTCGGTGAGTACGTCGAGCAGGTCTTCCTCACCGGTCATCGTCCGCTGTTCCTCGCGGAAGATCTCGCGGACGAAGCCCCAGCCTCCCCCGAGCGCAGCGAAATCGGCCAGAAAGCCCTTCGGGAGCTGTTGAAGGACACCGTCAGCGTCCATCAACAAGGCGCGGATCATGGGCTCACCTCACCTGCTTGCACAACCGAGCCGGGCCCGGCACCCGACCGGGCGGCCTGGCGTTTCCACCGTGCCACACGTTCATGGCATCGGTGGGTGAATCGGTGCGGACCTCAGTCGAGCGAACGTGCAGCGCCCTTGTCGGCGGACAGTGCGAGCGAGGCGTAGACCTTGAGGGCGGTCGAGACCTCGCGGTCACGGTGGGCAGGCTTCCAGCCTTCGGCGTCGCGCTTCGCGCGGCGGGCGGCCAGGGTGGCGTCGTCCACCTTGAGATCAATGCGACGCTCGGGGATCGAGATCTCGATGATGTCGCCGTCCTCGACCAGGCCGATCACGCCACCGGAGGCCGCCTCCGGCGAGACGTGGCCGATCGACAGCCCCGACGAGCCGCCGGAGAATCGTCCGTCGGTGATCAGCGCACACTTCTGTCCCAGGCCGAGCCCCTTGATGTAGGAGGTCGGGTAGAGCATCTCCTGCATTCCGGGGCCGCCCTTGGGGCCTTCGTAGCGGACGATCACCACATCGCCGGCCTTGACCCGCTTGCTCAGGATCGCCTCGACGGCCTCCTCCTGCGACTCGGTGACCACGGCCGGGCCGGAGAACGTCCACACCTCTGCGGGCACACCGGCGGTCTTCACGATGGCGCCGTCGGCGGCCAGGTTGCCCTTCAGGATGGCCAGGCCGCCATCGGCGGTGTACGGCGTCGTGACCGAACGGATGCAGCCGGTCTCGGCGTCGAGATCGAGCTCGTCCCACCGCGCGGTGGAGCTGAACGCCTCGGTGGTGCGCACCCCGCCCGGGGCGGCATGGAACAGCTCGATCGCCTCAGGCAGGGCCGAGCCGCCACGGATGTCCCAGTTGGCCATCCAGGCATCCAAGGAGTCCGAATGGACGGCGTGGACGTCGCGGTCGAGCAGGTTGCCCCGGTCGAGTTCGCCCATGATCGCGGCGATGCCGCCGGCGCGGTGGACGTCCTCCATGTAGTAGTTGGAGGTGTTCGGCGCCACCTTGCAGATGCACGGGGTGATGCGGCTGAGCTCGTCGATGTCGTCGGAGTCGAAGTCGACGCCGGCCTCATGGGCGGCGGCCAGCAGGTGCAGCACGGTGTTGGTCGAGCCGCCCATGGCGATGTCGACCCGCATCGCGTTGGCGAAGGCCTCGCGGGTGGCGATCGCTTTCGGCAGCACCGAGGCGTCGTCGCCGTCGTAGTAGCGCGTGGCCAGCTCGACGACCAGCTTGCCGGCATTCAGGAACAGGTCCTTGCGTGCGGCGGCGGTGGCCAGCGTCGAGCCGTTACCCGGCAGCGCCAGGCCGATCACTTCGAGCAGGCAGTTCATCGAGTTGGCCGTGAACATGCCTGAGCACGAACCGCAGGTGGGGCAGGCGTTGGCCTCGATGGTGTGCATCTGATCGTCGGTGACGGTCTCGTCCACGGCCTTGTACATGGCGTCGATCAGGTCGAGGCGGGTGGTGGCCACACCCTCGAAGACGTGCGCCTTGCCGGCCTCCATCGGGCCGCCGGAGACGAACACGGTGGGGATGTTGAGCCGCAGTGCGGCCAGCAGCATGCCGGGGGTGATCTTGTCGCAGTTGGAGATGCAGACCAGAGCGTCGG
This sequence comes from uncultured Propionibacteriaceae bacterium, assembly GCA_964559815.1. GTDB lineage: Bacteria > Actinomycetota > Actinomycetes > Propionibacteriales > Propionibacteriaceae > Propionicimonas. The sequence continues at coordinate 222 of CAZLJN010000229.1, read as the reverse complement.
CCTTGTGGGAGTTCACCATGAACTCCACCGAGTCGGCGATCAGCTCGCGGCTGGGCAGCGAGTAGAGCATGCCGTCGTGCCCCATGGCGATGCCGTCATCGATGGCGATGGTGTTGAACTCCCGGCCCACGCCGCCGGCTTCGGCGATCGCGCCGGCGACCAGCTGACCCATGTCTTTGAGGTGGACGTGGCCGGGCACGAACTGGGTGAAGGAGTTCGCGA
>CAZLJN010000228.1:0-4271 GCA_964559815.1 uncultured Propionibacteriaceae bacterium | reverse complement strand
GGCGCAGGCGGCGCCGCCTGCGCCAACACCGCGCTGTCGAAGGGCGTCAGCCCGCTCAGAGCCAGGAGAACCGACAAACCAACCGACAAAAGGGCGCGCACCAGCCAGGACATAGCTGCTTCCATTCTTTGGGGGTGTGACCAGAGGACTGACTCAACACCGAGCCATCGACCGCAGATGACTCCACGACCAATAGGAATCTATGGCTCGAATCGGCACCCTCAGGCCCGGAAATTCGAAGTGGGAGTAAGCCGTACGAAACCCTCCGGTTTCGGTTCCCGGAACGTCAGCGAGCGGCGGTCAGACGACCACGAGATCCGGCTCGTTGCCCTTGGCATGGGACCGCCAGCGCAACCCGTCGACGATGTGGACCAGCATTGCCCGCACCTCGTCAGGGGTGAGGTCCTTCTGGTTGGCGATCACGGCGACGCCGCCGGCCAACCGATTGAGGGTGACCGCATCAGCATCAGCCAGGACCGACGGCGACACGGTGGCGAGCACCCGCTCGGTCGCCGCCAGCAGCGTCTGCCACTTCGGACGCACCGGCGAGGCATCATCGCCGATGTCGGCCACCAGCTTCATCGCGCAGTCCGGGTAGAGCCGGACGAACTCGACATACTCGTGCAACCAGTTCACCAGCCGAAGCCGCGGTGTCGCCGCCGTGCGGATCACCGTTTCTGCTCTGGAGTCGACCTCATGTATCCATGGCTCCAGCAACGCCATCAGCAGGTCGTCACGGCTCGGGAAGTGACGGTAGAAGGTACCCACGCCGACTCCCGCGCGACGCGCGATCGCGTCCATCGGGACGTGGGTGCCGCGGGCGGCAAACACGTCCAGAGCAGCGTCCATGATGCGCTGGCGGTTGCGCTCGGCATCCACTCTCATCCCAGCTCCTTGGCGGTCAGGATCCAGATCGGTGGCGATGATTGCGACATCGTGTAACCGAAGCCTAGAGGCTGTTCGCGCGCACGTCCGGGAATGCCCACGCAATGTCCGCATTCGGGTCCATGCCTGCACGCACCGGACCTGCGCACACCCGTGCGGCCCAGGCCTGACCAACTCAGTCCCGCGATCCCGGCGACCCCTCAGACACCGCCGAACTCCGCGCAAAAGCGTCCAGATACATAGCGATCTGGCCGGCCACCGCATCCTTGATGTCGGACGCCGAGCGCGCAGCGAGCGCCTCGCGCAGCTGATCGTTCCCTTCCAGGAGGTCGCTCACGGCCAGGTGCTCGCCACAGGCCAGCCGATAGCGGGCACCGAGCTCACGCACCAACCGAGCCATTCGCCGCAACCGCAGCGATGGATTGGCCTGTCCGGCGCGCTCGAAGAACGCGCGATAGGTGATCTCAGCCTCGGCCGAGTGGCCGCCGTCCCGTTGCCAGGCGCCGCGCAGCAACCGCGCGGCCAGTTCCAGATCGTGCAGGTCGTGGTCGTGGTACTCCACCGCGGCTCCGCTGAGCAGGTCGCCGTCCAGCAGGGTGCGCAGGTGGGCCAACTCACGGCCGTCGCGCACGGTCAACTGGCTGACCCGCGCCCCCTTCTGCGGGACGAAGTCGACCAGGCCCTCGCCGGCGAACCGCTGCAAGACCTCACGAAGGGGGGTGGGGCTGACCTGGTACTTCTCGGCCAGCTGGACGGTCAACAGACGCTCGCCCGGCTGATACTCCCCGCCCAGGATGGCGCGACGAAGCTCCTGCTCGACCCACTCGATCCGGCTCACCGGTCCGCGGGCGGATTGCAGCTCGCTCATCGTTGCCCACCCTTTCTGGTGGCGGTTGGCCGCATGCCCGACGGCCGTCCTTCGAAACAGGCTAGCGGCTGGCCCCGGGCCGGCGCGGGAAGGCACCCCCGCCCCTGCGGCCGTGGGGCCACCACCCGCCAGCGGTGGCCCCGCGACGACTCAGCTGAACACCCGCGCCTTCTGCGGAGTGCTGTAGGACGTCGTGTTGGCTGTGCCCAGCTGGCCGGACGTGTTCACACCCCAGCAGTACGCCAGGCCTTTCACGACCGCGCAGCTGTGCTGGTATCCCGCTGCGATCCCGGTGGCACCACTGGTGACGCCGCTCACCTGGAAGGGCGTGGTCCGGCTGGTAGAGGTGCCGTCGCCCAGCTGCCCGAGGCTGTTTGCTCCCCAACACTTCGCTGCACCCGACTGCACGGCACAGCTGTGGTAGCGCCCACCGGCCATCGCCGTCCCGCCACTGGTCAGGCCGCTGACCTGTACGGGAGTCGAACGTGTCCCCGAGGCGTTGTTGTCTCCCACCTGGCCGGCGGAAGCGTCACCCCAGCACTTCATCCCGCCGGTGGTCAGCAACGCACACGTATGGTTGTCGTTGGCTTGGACGGCCGCGACACCGCTGCCCAAACCGCTGACCTGCGTGGGCGTCCAACGGTCGCTGTTCGTGCCGTCGCCGAGCCTGTAGGACTCGTTCTCGCCCCAACACTTCAGAGCACCGGTGGTCAGCACTGCACACGTGTACTGGTAGCCCGCAGCCACGGAGACCACATTGGCGGTCAAACCACTCACCTGGACCGGCGTCCGCCGGGTGGTGGACGTGTTGTCGCCAAGCCCGCCGTGCGAGTTGTTACCCCAGCACTTCAGCGCACCCGCCACCACGGCGCAGGCGTGACTCCGCCCCATTGCCACCGAGGTGACTCCGCTGGTCAGGCCACTCACCTGCGTGGGCGCCGACCGGTCGGTCGTGGTGCCGTCACCGATCTCGCCGTCAGTGTTCGCACCCCAGCACTTCACCGCGCCGGTGCTCAGCAACGCACAGGTACTGAGGCCTGTGTTCGCCGCAATCTGCGTGACGCCACTGGTCAGCCCGCTGACTTGCACCGGGGTGGACGAGCTGGTCGTGGTGCCGTTGCCGAGCTGGCCCTTGGAGTTGTCACCCCAGCACTTCACGCCGCCCGAAGACAACAACGCACAGGTGTGAGAGTCACCTGCAGCGAGGGCCTCCACACCCTCGATCCAGATCGTGAGTTGCCGGGTACTGGTCTTGGTGTGGGCATCAGTGACGGTCACCGTCACCGTCGAGCTCTTGGTGACCGTCGTCTGGCCCGAGATCACACCGGTGTCGGCATTGATGCTCAAGCCCGTCGGCAGACCCGTGGCAGCCCACTGGTACGGCGCCGTGCCACCGGAGGCGGCCACCGTCGCACTGTAGGTCGCCTGAGCGACGCCACTGGCCAGGGTCTCGGTGGCGACCGACACCGCCGGCGCCACCTCCAACGACAGGTCCTTGGTCGCGGTGCGCGACTTGCTGTCGGTGATGCTGATCGAAACCGTGGCCGTGCCCGCGACACTCGGCACGCCGCTGATCTTGGCGGTGCCCGGGTCGAAGACCAGCCCGGTGGGCAGCCCGGTCACCTGCCAGGTGTACGGGCTCACGCCACCACTCCCGGCCAGCGTGAGGCTGTAGTCGTCGTTCACCACTCCGGCGTCGAGCGCCGTGCTGGTGATCACCACCGGCTCCGCGACGTCGATGGTCAAGGTGGCGCTGGCGGCGCGTCCGGTTGAGTCGGTCGCTGTGGCGGCGATCGTCTGAGATCCGGCCGCGGTCGGCGTGCCGCTGATATTGCCGTCAGTGCCCAACGTCAGGCCGTCCGGGAGCGTCCCGGAGCCGATCGCCCAGGTGTAGCTGCCGTCGCCACCGGACGCGGTCAGCGTCTGGCTGTAGCCGGCCGTGACCGTGCCGTCCGGCAAACTCGTGGTGGTGATCGAGACCGGATCGGCGACCACGAAGGTGTACTCCTTCGACGCACTGCGTCCGACCTTGTCGGAGCCGATCAGGGTGACCGTGGTGTCAACGGCCGCAGTCGGCGTGCCGGAGATCACTCCGTCGGTGGTCAGGCTGATGCCCGCCGGGAGACTGCCATCGGCGATGTCCCAGGTGACCGGCGGCGTCCCACCGCTGCTGACCAGGTGCTGCTCATAGGCAACCCCCACCGTGCCCGCCGGCATGCTCTGATTCACGATCGCCAACGCATCGGTCACCGTCAGCGTCAGCGTGGCACTGCCGTTCAGCTGCGGCTCGGAGGAGTCGACGACGTTCACCACGATCTCGAACGATCCGGCTTCGGCCGGCGTGCCCGAAAGCTTGCCGGCGCTGCTGAACGACATTCCCTGCGGCAGCGTGGACGATGTCGACCAGGTGTAGGCCGCCGTGCCACCGCCGGGGGTCAGCGTCACGTCGTAGGCCGCGCCGACCGTCCCCTCCGGCAGCGTGGACTCCACCACCGCCACCGGCACCAGCACCGTGATC
>CAZLJN010000227.1:0-4336 GCA_964559815.1 uncultured Propionibacteriaceae bacterium | reverse complement strand
GCGCAACAGCGGCGGCAGGCGCGGGAGGCGGCACCTCGACCGACGCCGGCGCGGCCGCCGGGGTCGGGTCGCCGGCCCCGGTCAGCCACGGCATACCGGTGATCAGACCGCCGGCCACCGGCGCTGCGGCCGGCGCCAGAGGCGGGGCGGGCTGGCTCGCCGCAGCGGGCGTACCGGCCGCGGGCCGTCCGGGGAGGTCGTCGGTGGGAATGGTCAACGGCGTGGCCATGGTGGCCGAGGGATCCTGCACGGCCGCCTCGGCGGACGGCACGGGATCGGGTTCGCCGGCCGGCTCGTCCGGCAGCACCACCGGGGCCTGCTGGGTGGCGCCGAAGAGGTGGGCGAAGTCGGCGCTGGGCACGTCCTCGGCGTCCGGACCAGCGCCCGGCTCGGGGGCGGGCTCGGCCACCGGCTCGGGGACCGGCTCTGAGGCGGGCTCGACCTTCAGCTCGGCAACGGCCACCACTGGCTCAACAACCACCACCGGAGCGGGTGCGGCCACCACCGGTGCGGGTGCCGCGGCAGGCGCCGTGACCGGGCCACCGGCGCCAACGACCGTCACCGCGGGCTCCGCTGAAGGCTCAACGGCAGGCTCGGCCGTCGCGTCCGGCTCGCCGTAGCGGACGCCGGCTGCCAGCACCACGCCCGAGCGCAGCGGCAGACTCGGTCCGGTCTGCGAGGTCGGCATCGCCAAGCCCGCAGCGCCCTGGCCCGGCTGCCAGGTGTCATGCCACATCGTCCGCTCGGCCACCAGCCGCTCCTGCGCACCGACGCTGCCGCTGACCTGTCCGCGCACCACCAGCCGGACGCCGTCCGCGCGCACCTCGAAGGCGCCGAAATCGACCAGGCTCTTCAACCCGCTGGTCACCAGGGCATCAAGGACGTCGTCGACCCCGGCCCCGGCAAGGACCAATTCGGCCACCCGGTCGACCACCGGATCGGCCGGGTCGGCGGCCAGCAGCACCGCGATCTGCTGGTGGACGACGGCAACCGCCGATCCGGGCTGGTAGTGGAAGCCTGCGGTCATTCGGCACCTGCTCGCAGCTGGGAGCGCGGGTTGGTGATCTCCTCGACGTCGGCACGCTCATCGTTGGCGACAGCCACCACGATCACCGAGATGTTGTCGCTGCCGCCGGCCTCGCAGGCCGCGTCCACCAGGCGGCGGGCCGCGCTCTCGGCGTCCGGCGAGCCGGTCATGATCTGCTGCAGGTCAGCATCGTCCAGTTCGGCGACCAGGCCGTCGGAGCAGATGATGAACCGTTCGCCGGGCGTCTGCGGCAGCACCCACACGTCCACCTGGGGTGGCAGCTCGGTGCCGATCGAGCGGGTGACCACGCTGCGCGAGGCATGCCAGCGGGCCTGCTCGGCGGTGATGACGCCCTGCATGATCAGCTCTTCGACCTCGGAATGGTCCACCGTGGCCCGCGACAGCACGCCGCCGTACTCGCGGTAGACGCGGGAGTCGCCGACGTTGAACACCGCCCAATGCTCGGCCCCGCCGATATCGATCCGGGCCAGCCCGGTGACAGTCGAGCCCAGCCCACGCGCTTCGGGGTGAGCGCGTCCGTAGGCCAGCACCTCGTTGTTCGCCGCACTCACCGCATCGACGATGTGCTGCTGTTCGAGGTGGTCACGATCGAGTTCCCGCAACGACCCGACGACGATTTCGCTGGCCACTTCGCCGGCCGCATGACCGCCCATCCCGTCGGCCACCAGCCACAGATGCGTGCCGACGTAAAAGTGGTCCTCATTGAGAGATCGGACCATGCCCACATCGGTGAAGGCACCGACCGAAACCCCAATCACCAGCCACGCTCCTCGAAATCCCGGCCCGAAATCAACTCATAGTGCGCCATAGCCACCGACCAGCAGGCTCATGCTAGCCAAAGCTCCCCGCAGAGCCCACCGCAGTTCTCACCGGTGACCAACTCCGGCGCACAGAAATGAGGCCCGGATTACTGGGGGTGTTCGCCGGGTTCGAGTTTCGCCGCGGAATCCGATCACGGCAAGGAGAAATCTGCCCAAAATGCCGACCGGCGCGATCTGCCTGCGCCGACCAGTTCGGCCGCTCAGTCCAGGCCGAGCGACTCCAGCACCGATTGCCGGACGGTCGCCAGCTCCAACTCCGGGTCGAACACCAGCCATTCCAGACCGGCGGTGAGGGTCGCCCCCACGATTGCGGCGGCGCGCAGTTGGGCCCGTTCGGCCGGTACCCCGCCGGCCCGCAGGTCCGCGATCAGCGGGGCCAGCGCCAGGCCGCGCCAATTCGCGATGGCCTCACGCCAGCTGCGTTCGGTGCGGAACAACTCGGTGACCAGCATCCGCGCACCACCGGGATGGGCGCGCAGCAACTCCAGCAATTCGGTGACCACCGCGGCGCGCAGTTCGCGTCCCTGGCGTCCATCGCCGGCCTTGGCCAGCGCCTCGGTGAGCAGGTCGCTGCTGCGAGCCAGGATCGCCTCGACCAGGCCGGCCTTGGACTCGAAGTTGTAGTAGATCGAGCCCTTGGCGATCCCGGCAGCCTCGGCGATGTCGTCGATCGAGGTGGAAGTGACCCCGCGGGCGGCGAACAGGTCGGTCGCGGCCATCATGATCGCTTCACGGGTGCCTTCACGTCGGGCCACCCGTCCGTCCGGCTTGCTCGCCACCGTCATGGTCATGTCCTTAGATGCTCAACGCCGGATGGAGCCGCGACATCGTCCACACCCGCTTGCGCGCCGACGCCACCGAACTGGCCAGCAGCGACACCACGAAGATCGTAGCCAGCACCGCAGTCGATTCCCAGAAGCGAGCCTCGATACCGCCGGTGATCGCCTCGCGCAGACCGTTGACGACGTAGGTCATCGGCATGAACGGGCTGATCGCCTGCAGGAAGTCCGGCGTGGTCTGGATCGGGTAGGTGCCGCCTGCCGAGGCCAGCTGCACCATCAGCAGGACGATGATCACCACCTTGCCGACCGCCGAGCCCAAGGTGATCTGGAAGAACTGCTGCAGGGCGAAGAAGGCCGCCGCAGTGAGCAGGCTGAACAGCACCGTGGCCAGCACGTTCTTGGGGTTCAGCCCGATCGCGAAGTGCATCACCCCGAGCATGATCGCCACCTGTCCCAGCGACAGCAGCAGGGCCGAGTTCAGCGAACCCCAGGCCATCCGGAAGCCGTTGACCGAGGTCATCAGCGCCCGGGTCTGCAACGGACGCAGCAGCAGCCAGGTGATCAGCGCCCCCACCCACAGGGCCAGCGAGATGAAGAACGGCGCGAAGCCCTCGCCCCAGGAGTCGGCCGGATTGGTGTGCGACTCCTCATTGGTGACCGGCGACGAGATCGCCTCGGCCCGAGCGTCGCGCAGCGCGGCCGAGTCATTGGGGATCTCGGCGGCGCCGTCGGCCAGCTTGGTGCCCAGTTCGTCCGCCCCGCTGTGCGCCTCGACCAAGCCGGACGCCAGCGCCGGAGTCGAGCCGGCCATAGTGCCGGCGCCGTCACTCAGCTTGGTCGCCCCCGCCTCAGCCTGGCCCAAACCGGAGGCCAGCGTGCCCGCGCCGGACTGCAGCGCCTTCGCACCGCTGACCAGGCCGTGCTGCGGATCGGGGTTGGTGAAGCCGTCGGCCAGCGCGTGGGCGCCGGCTTGCAGCGCCGGGATGCCGTGGGTGGCATCGGACGCGCCGGTGCTCATCGTGGTCAGCGCGGCCGACAAGGTGTTCGCCCCGGTGACCAGTTGCTGCACCTGCGCGGCGGTGGCCGGGTCGGCCAGCTGCGCGGCACCGGCGCTCAGTTGGCCGGACGCAGCGGCGAGCTGCTGCTGCCCGGCGTCCAATCCGGCCAGTCCAGTGCCGAGTTCAGAGGTGGGCGCCAGGGCGCCGTGAAGCTGCGTCCAGCCGGCGTTGAGCGAGGTGGCGCCGGTGGCCAGATCGGACGCACCGCTGTGCACCGACGCGATGCCGCTGCTGACCTGATCGGCGCCGCCGGCCAGGCCTTGCGCGGTGGCCTTCGCGGCAGCCAGGTGGCTCTGAGCGTCGGCCAGCATCTCCTTGGCCTTGGCCGGGTCGGTGTCGATCAGGGCCATCGCTGCCGCGACTTCGGAGTTCACGTCGCCGATCCCCGATGCCAGATGACTCGCCCCGGTGCTGACCTGGGTCGCGCCGCCGGCCAAGGTGCTGCCGGAGGACGTGGCCGCGGCCAGGCCGGTGGCACCATCGGCCAGTTGCGCGGTGGCGGTGGTCAGCGAACCGCCGGTGGCGGCGTAGGCGCTGCTGCGCCAGGTCTGGGCACCACTGACCCAGTTGCCGGCGCCACTGGCGAAGGTGCCCGCACCGGTCGCGTAGCTTGACACCCCGGTGGCC
>CAZLJN010000226.1:0-4357 GCA_964559815.1 uncultured Propionibacteriaceae bacterium | reverse complement strand
GTGCCGGCACCCCACCAGATGCGCTGACGCAGCCCCGGCGAGTGCGGTTCCAGCCGCAGCAGACCCGGCGGGTTGGGGAACATCGGCGTCGGGTTGGGCGGAGCGAAGCCCTCGCCCTTGAGCAGTTCGAGGAAGACCTCGGTGTGCTCCCGGGCCATATCGGCGTCGGTCTTGCCGTCCTCGGGGACGTAGCCGAAGTACGTGTAGCCCTCCACCACCTGCTCGGGCGATCCCCGGCTGATGCCCAGCTGCAATCGCTCACCGGCGATCAGGTCGGCGGCGCCTGCGTCCTCGGCCATGTAGTACGGGTTCTCGTAGCGCATGTCGATCACACCGGTGCCGAGCTCGATCTTGGAGGTCTTGGCGCCGGCGGCGGCCAGCAGCGGGAACGGCGAACCGAGCTGCCGGGCGAAATGATGGACGCGGAAGTACGCGCCGTCGGCGCCCAGTTCTTCGGCGGCCACCGCGAGGTCGATCGACTGCAGCAGCGTGTCGGCGGCCGTCCGCGTCTGCGAGTGCGGCGACGGCGTCCAGTGGCCGAACGACAAGAACCCGATCTTCTTCATGTTTCAACTAAGCGTCGGCACGTCCAGAACATTCCCCAGACCCGGTCAAGCTTGCGGGCGCCCCGCCCGGAGCGCTGGGTTCATCTGGCACCCTTGACCCCATGAGTGGCCTGTTCCCGCACCGCGAGCACACCGACCCCTGGTTCCGGATCGGACGCCTGGAGGTCAACACCACCATGTTCGTGGTGCTGGCCGTCGCGGTGGCGATCCTTCCCTGGGTGATTACCGGCCCGGGCTGGACGGCGGCCACCTACTACAACCCCGGCCTGTTGACCCGCGCCGAAGTCTGGCGCTTGTTCACCTGGCCCTTCGCCGAAGGCCTGTCGAACACGCTGTGGAGCGTGATCAACCTGTTCATGCTGTGGTACTTCGGCACCAGCCTGGAATCACAGATCGGCCGAAAGCCGATGGCCGGGCTTTTCATCGCAATCTGGGCGATCCTGACCGCGAGCTACTCCGTGGCGGCGATCCTGTTCATCGGCAGCAACACCGTCCTCTTCGGCATCGGCACCGTGCAGTTCCTGCTGCTGCTGGTCTGGATCGCCGAGTACCCGCACGCCCGCTTCCTGTTCAACATTCCGGCGTGGGTCTTCGGGGCGGTGATCCTCGGCGTGCAGCTGCTGGTGATGATCGCCTACGGCGAGTTCGCCAACCTGGTGGCCCTGCTGCTCAGCCTGAGCTTCGTCGCGATCGCCGCTCGCCGCGCCGGTCTGCTACGCGAGTACGCCTGGATTCCCGGCCAGCCGCGCAGCCCACGTCGGCCGAAGACCAAGCGTCCGCCGCGCTCAGAGGTGAAGGCCGCCGAGCGGCGCGCGTCCGACCAGGAGCGAATGGACGCCCTGCTCGACCAGATCAACGAGAAGGGGCTGCACAGCCTGACTCCGGCCCAGCGCAAGGAACTCAAGACCCTCAGCGACCGTCGCCGCCAGGGCTGAGTGGCGGCGCGACCCCACCACCGCTGGTTGAGCAGCCCGCGCAGCGGGCGTGTCGAAACACTGGTGAGCGAGACGGCCTGGTTTCGACAAGCTCAACCAGCGACATGAGAGCTCAACCAGCGACTCGAGGAGAGCTCAACGAGCGACCGTGGGCTAGTCGGACTCGACGTCGGTCGGCGCCTCAGGGAAGCGCATCAACTGCTGACGGGCGATGAACTCCCGCTTCACGTAGGCGCCCAGACCGAAAGTGACCCAGCCGTCCACGGCGGCACCGACGCCACCACCGACCAGCGGGATGCGCTGGACGACCACCAGCACCAGATGCTTGCCGCCCAGCCGGGCAGCCATCGCGCCCATCACTCGTTCGCTGATCTGGCGCTCCAACTCCGCATCGAACGCCGGAGCGGTCGCCACCGCCAGCGGCGAGGTGGGCAACTCACCGCTGCTCACCAGCTTGCGGACGGTCTCGTCACCAAGCATCGCCATGGTGATCGCCGAACGCACCCGCGGGTCTTCGACGTCGTAGCCGCGGAGGTGCGCGACCGCGGCGATCATCCGCACACTCAGTACCGCCATTCCGGCGATGTTGGCCGGCAGCCCGACCACCACCGTGATCAGTCCGCCGACACTGGTCAAGAAGCCCTGGGCCGAGGCCATCGCAACGTGTTGGGTGATCACCGCTTCGATCGCCGCCTCGCGATCGCTCTTGGACTGCACCGCCCGCGCGGCCACCGTCCGGGCGCCCGGGAAGGCGTCGTTGCCGTAGATGGCGAAGTCGACAATGCTGCGCAGCATGCCACCGGCCACTTCGGGCGTGCGGGACACCAACTGCTTGCCGATCTCGGTCGCTTTGGCCATCGTCATCCTTCCGACTCGACCAGCCTAGGCGAGGGGTCGAAGCCGACACCGTCCGGCCCTGCCCCGAATGATCCCCGAGCCGACCCCGGGGCACTGTCGGTGCGATGAGGCAGAATCGGTCTATGAACCGACTCGCGGTGTTCGGTCCGGTCAACCAATGGCCCGACCAAGACCTGATCGCGTTCTCCGACATGATCAACCCACCGCTGGTGCTGGACGCCTACCGCAGCGGCGTCTTCCCGATGCCCCTGCCCGAGGCCGGCTTCGGACAGACCGGCTGGTGGTCGCCGACCCGCCGCGGCGTGCTGCCGCTGGACGCGATCCGGGTGACCCGGTCGCTGCGCAAATCAGCCCGGCACTACACCGCCACCGTCGACGTCGCCTTCACCGACGTGATGGACGCCTGCGCCGACCCCACCCGTCCGCACGGCTGGATCGACGAGTCGATTCGCGAGGTCTACACCGAACTGTTCAACCAGGGGTACTGCCACTCGGTGGAGACCTGGGACCACGACGGACGACTGGTCGGCGGGCTGTACGGCGTCGCCCTGGGCGGGCTGTTCGCCGGGGAGTCGATGTTCCACGACCCGGTGCACGGGCGCGACGCGTCCAAGGTCGCCTTGATGCGCCTGGTCGAACTCCTCAGCGACGACTACGCCGAGTCGCGCATCATCGACGTCCAATGGCAGACGCCGCACCTGGCCGGGCTGGGCGCGATCGAGATCGATCGCAGCGACTACCTCGACCTGCTCGACGACGTCCTGGCCGTCCCCGAGGCGAACTGGCCCAGAAGGCGTGACCATGCCTGAACTGCCCGAGGTCGAAGCGCTGCGCAGCTTCCTGGCCGCGCGTTGCGTCGGTGCGACTGTGGCCTACGCCGAGCTGGCTGCGTTCGCCTGCCTGAAGACCTACGACCCGCCCTTGTCGGCCCTCGGCGGCTTGGACGTGGAGGCGGTCGTGCGCCGCGGCAAGTTCATCGGGCTCGACATCGGCGGGCTGTGGCTGGTCTTCCACCTGGCCCGCGCCGGCTGGCTGACCTGGCGCGACGAGTTGCCCACCGCACCGCTGCGTCCGGGCAAGGGGCCGCTGGCGTTCCGGCTGACCTTCGCCGACGGTGCCGGGTTCACCCTCACCGAGGCCGGCACCCAGAAGCGGCTGGCGGTCTACCTGGTCAACGAGTTGGACGCGGTGCCGGGCATCGCCGGCCTCGGCCCGGACCCGCTGGCCGACGACTTCACCGTCGAAGCGCTGAGCGCCATCCTGGCCACCGCCGGACGGGCGCAACTCAAGGGCGTCCTGCGTGATCAGCGGATCATCGCCGGCATCGGCAACGCCTACTCCGACGAGATCCTGCACGCCGCCAAGCTCAGCCCGTTCAAGCCGGCCAATGGGCTCAGCCCGGCCGAGTTCGACACCTTGTACGCCGCGATCCGCGATGAGTTGAGCGCGGCCGTCCAGCGGGCGTCGGGGTTGGCGGCCACCGAGTTGAAAGACGCCAAGCGCAGCAGCATGCGGGTGCACGGGCGCACCGGCCAGCCCTGCGAGGTCTGCGGCACCCCGATCGCCGAGGTGAGCTTCGCCGACTCGTCCCTGCAGTACTGCCCCGGCTGCCAGACCGGTGGCACACCGCTCGCCGATCGCCGGATGTCGCGGCTGCTGAAGTAGCGGCTGCTGCCGGGGCGGGAATCGCGGCCTTTCGGCCCGGGTCGCTACCCTTCGGTGTGGGACGAGATCGGCAGGGAGGGACAGTGCGACTCAAGCGCATCGCCGCTTGGCGTTTCCCCACCGCGAAACTGCCGTGGTGGATGTCGGACGCACGGGTCGGACTCACCCTCATCATCACCTCGGTGATGGTCACCGTTGGTGTCGCCTTCGCCGGGCCATCGGTAGTCACCTTGGTGCTCGGCCCCCGCAACAGCCTGCTGCCGCCGTGGTACCTGCCCGCCAGCGGCCTGGCATTGGGCGAATGGGTCGTGGTGCCGCTGTTGTGGTCGATGC
>CAZLJN010000225.1:0-4369 GCA_964559815.1 uncultured Propionibacteriaceae bacterium | reverse complement strand
GCTGGACGCGCTGGTGACTCTTCCGGGCGTGGGACGAAAGACCGCCAACGTGGTGCTGACCGACGCCTTCGGGGTGCCGGGGATCACCACCGACACCCACTTCATCCGGCTGTCGCGCCGCTTCGGCTGGACGAGCGCCACCGATCCGGCGGTGATCGAGGCCGAGGTCGGCGAGCTGTTCCCCCGCAAAGACTGGAACACCCTCAACCACCGGGTGATCTGGCACGGACGGCGTCGCTGCCACGCCCGGCGTCCGGCCTGCGGCGCCTGCCCGGTGGCGGCACTGTGCCCCGCGTTCGGCGAGGGTCCTACTGATGCGAAGGTCGCCGCCGCCCTGGTGCGGGAGCCGCGCGGATGAACCGCGCACAGTGGCTGCCGGTCCCCGAAGAATTGGCCAGCTCGGCTGAGGTGTTGTCCCGTCCGGACTCGCTGGAGTTCATCGCCGGGGAGCGCCGACCGGGGCGGGGACGTCCGGCTGCGGTCCTGATCATGTTCTGCGCCGGCACCGACGGGCTCGATCTCGTCCTGGTGGAGAAGCGCCCCGATCTGCGTCACCACGCCGGGCAGCTGGCCTTCCCCGGCGGTGGCATCGAAGCCGACGACGCCGACCCGGTGCAGGCCGCGTTGCGCGAGGCCGAAGAAGAGGTCGGCGTGCCCGGTGGTGAAGTCACCGTGCTTGGCATCCTGCCGTCGGCGCACATTCCGCGCAGTGGCTTCGATGTCACCCCGGTGGTCGGGTGGTGGCACACCTCACGACCGTTGCAGGTGGTCGATGTGGGTGAGCTCGCCGAGGTCCATCGGGTGCCGGTCTCGGCGCTGTTGTCCCCGGCCAACCGGGACACCTGGCACCACAGCCGCGGCTTCACCGGGCCGGGCTTCTGGATCGGTGAGCTGTACGTGTGGGGCTTCACCGCCTACCTGCTCGACGGCTTGTTCGACTTGCTGGGCTGGACGATCACGTGGGATCGCGGCCGGACCAGCGAGATTCCCGCCCGTTTCCTCAGCGAACGGCTCTGACGGGTATCGACACCCTCAACCAGCGGGTGCTCAGTCGAGCGCGGTGCGCTGCGTCCGCGGAGGCAGGAGCGGCTGCGCAGCGGCGGCCGCGCTGGCCTCGGCAATGGTCTCTTTGACGAACTCGACCTGGCCCTTGGCGTCCTCGATGCTGCGGGTCGGTGCGCCCGGCGTGGGCATCTTGGTGCCGAGGTAGCCCAGCAGCCCGGCGATCACCAGCATCAGCACCGCCATGGTGAGGAAACCCCAGAACAGGGCGGGCAGGATGCCCAGGCCGAACCAGGCCTGGTAGCCGATCGACCAGGCGAAGGCCAAGGCGCTGAACAGAACGGCGATCGCACTGATCGCCACGTAGCCGGCACCGCCGAACAAGGTGGCGATGATGCCGGCCTTCGCCGCCTCGCCCTTGATCTCGTCGGCCACCAGCGCGACCTCACCGCGGACGATGGTGGTGATGTCGTCCTGGACGGCCTTGATCACCTCGGCGATATCGCTCGGCTCAGCCATGGTGCTCCCTTCGAACCTGTCCCCAGCATAGGCCGGACCGGCCCGCTCACAGCAGGATCTGCAGACCGTCCGCGGCCAGGTCCAACTCGCTGGTGAACTCGCTGTGGTCGACCTCGGCCCGCCAGCACTGCACCGCGTACGGCAAAGCCAAGGGCTCGGGCGGCTTGGCAGAGGAGTCATAGATCGCGCCCACGGCGTCCAGCAGCGGACGGGTGTCGGATGCCGACAGGGCGGCCAGTTGCGGCGCCGAGGACACCATGGTCAGCATGCCCTCGCGAGTGATCGGCACCCACAGCCGGAAGCTGTGTTCGTCCACTTCGGGGAAGTAGGAGTTGGCCGCGAGGGCGTCCACCGACTCGACCTGGCCAGAGGTCATCAACTCCGGATCGTAGGTCTGCAGGACGGCCGCGAGGCGACGCACCCACGGGACGCTGTCGTCGCGGGTGATGTAGGCCAGGCTCAGGCAGCCGCCGGGGCTCAGCACCCGGGCGAACTCGGCCAACGCCAAGCCGGGTGCCAGCAGGTGCATGCCTTGGGCGATGACCACCACGTCGAAGCTGCACGGCTGGAACGGCAGGCCCTCGGCCGACGCCGCTACCAGTTCCAGTGCCGGGTAGCGACGCTGCAGCGTGACGAGCTCCCCCAGTTGGTGTTCGATCAGGGTCACCCGGTGCCCCGCGGCGTGCAGGCGGGCCGCCATCGATGCGGTGCCCTGGCCGACGGCGAGCACCCGCGAGCCGGACGATGGCACCAGCCACTCGTCGGCCGCGGGCGGGAAGCCGCTGCGAGAACTCATATTGAGATGGTAGGTGCGACCGGTGATCGGCTTGGGGATCAGCGCCGGAGTGGGTGTGTTCGCGGGGGTGGCGCCATAGGCCTCAAGTTCCCGCTGCCACCTGATGGTGGTTATCGACCCGCCTCCGCACCGCCTTCGGGCGCCGTGCCACATGATGGTCGAAATGGACCCTGCTTTGCCCCTCCATAACCACCACGAGGTGGCACTGACCCCGGCCCCCGAATCACTCGGGGCTGATAACCACCGCGAGGTGGCATCAAGGGACAGCGGAGTAACGTCCGTGCTGAACAAGGCTGAACAAGGAGTTCTGATGGCGGGACGGACGATCGTGATCACCGGTGCCAGCGATGGTGTCGGAGCGGCGGCTGCGCGGCTGTTGGTGGAGGCCGGTGAGAAAGTGGTCGTGGTCGGCCGCTCGCCGGAAAAGACCGCGGCTGTCGCCGAGAGCCTGCAGGTGCCCTATCACGTGGCCGACTTCAGCCGCCTGTCCGATGTGCGCAGGCTGGCCGCTGAACTGAGCGCCTATCCGCGCATCGACGTGCTGGCCAACAACGCCGGTGGTCTGATGGCGTCGACCCGCACCATCACCGAGGACGGGCACGAACTCACTTTTCAGGTGAATCACCTGGCCGGCTTTTTGTTGACCACCTTGCTGATGGACACCTTGATCGCCTCGAAGGCGTCGGTGATCCAGACCTCGAGTGTGGCGGCGCGACTGTTCTCCCGGTTGGATCTGGGCGATCTGAACTACGACCGTCACTACCGCGCGCAGTCGGCCTATGGCGGCGGCAAGCTGGCCAACATCTTGTTCACCCGCGAGCTGCAGCGGCGCTTCGGCGACCAGGGGGTGAACGCAGCGGCCTTCCATCCCGGCGTGGTCGGCTCCAACTTCGCCAGTTCTGCTTCGGGCGTGATGCGCTGGTTGTACTCCTCTCCGCTGGCTGCGGCCACGATGATCCGTCCCGAGCAAGGTGCCGATCAGCTGGTCTGGCTGGCCGAAGGCACTCCCGGCACGGACTGGACGCCGGGTGGCTATTACGAGAAGCGGCGGCTGGCGAAGTCGTCCCCGCTGGCCGATGACGCCGACCTGGCCCGGCGTTTGTGGGAGACCTCGACCGACCTCGTCGGTGGATAACCCGAAGCGCTGTCCACAACTTCGTCTGGCGGTGAACCGTCGGACATCCGCCTGCCGAAGATGCGGGCATGGCACAGCTGAGTCCGGCGCGTCCGGTTCTGGTGGTGGCGGCACCGGGTGAGACCCAGGATTCGATCCTGGCTGCGGTGACCGCTCAGGAGTTGGAGGCCGAGGTGATCGTCGAGCCCGAGCGGCTCGCCGGTCCTTGGCGGACGGCTGCGACGGTGATCGTCGCCGACGATCAAGCCGAGAAGGTGGCAGCGCGGGCTTTGCCCCACCGAGAGGACGTCTTCTTGGTCGGGCAGCAGCCGGAGTTGCTGTCGGCGTGGTCGGCGCCGCTGGCGGCCCGGGTGATCCCGTTGCCGGAGGGGGCCGCCTGGTTGGGCGCGGTGCTCGGTGAGGGCAGCAGTCGGACGCGGGCGCCAGTGGTGGCCGTGCTCGGCGGCTCGGGAGGAGTGGGTGCCTCCACTCTCGCCGCGGCACTGGCTCAGTTGAGTGCCGCCGGCGGGGCGTCCGCGGCGGCGCTGGTCGATGCCGATCCACTGGGGGGAGGCATCGACCTGCTGTTGGGCGCCGAACGGGTCCAGGGCTGGCGGTGGCCGCGCCTCAACACCGCCGCCGGGCAACTCGGTGACCTGCGCGGCTACCTGCCGGTGGTCGACGGGGTGTCGGTGGTGTCGATGGCGCGGGGTTCCGAACTCGACCTCGCGCGCGAGCCGTTGGCGGCGATCGTCGCCTCACTGCGGGCGTGGCATTCGATGGTGGTGCTCGATCCGGGGCGATCCGGCGGCGTCAGCGCCCGGGAGTCGTTGCGCTTGTCGACCCATCAGTTGCTGGTCGTGGCCGCCACCGTCCGCGGGGTGGCCGCGGCCCGCCAACTGCTGGCCTCGGCCGACCTCGAGCGGGTCGAGTTGGTG
>CAZLJN010000224.1:0-4387 GCA_964559815.1 uncultured Propionibacteriaceae bacterium | reverse complement strand
GATAGAAATCCACGGGGTGCGCTTGGGATAGGAAGGGTTCGCCTTCTCGATCTGGCGGACGTCCATCAGGTCAGGGCCGCCAGGCTTTCCGCAGTTCGAGTCGGCTGAGCATTCGACATACACCGCGTCGCCGCGTTGGATGACGACAACGCCCTCCGGTTTACCCTCCAGCGCCTCGGTGCGCCGTGCCGTGAACTCCTCGCCGTCGTCCTTCGGGCGGGGCGGGGTGCCCATGAAGAACAGCAGGGCGCCGTGTGGGATCTTGGCTTGGTTGGCGGCCGGCACCATGTCGGTCAAGGTGTCGGCGCGCAGTATCTGGCACTCGTCGAAGACCTCGACGTCGATCTGGGTCTCGCCGCGTCCGAAGTTCTGTGCTCGCGCCCCGTATCGGAGTATCGAGCCGTTCTTGAAGATGATCGTCAGCTCGTCGCCGGTGAGAACCTTCTCCACATACCGATCCGCCGCCGGACGCCTCGCTAGCGCTACCACGGACCGGAACGCAGAGTGCGCCGTCGAGACCCGGTGGGCCGTCCAGATCGCGTTCAGCCCAGGGAAGATCACGCACAGCGCGAACACGATCCGGCCAACGATGAAAGTCTTGGCGACCTGACGCGGGATCGAGACGACCACACCGCCGACCGTCGCGGCGAACGAATCATCCTCACGGATGCCGAGACAGACCTCGCCGAAGCCGTTCTGCCAGGCATCAAACTCGTCGCCGAGTTCGTGGCAGACTGCTGCCACGTCATCCCATAGGGACCACGCGATCCCCTCGGGGATTACGACATGTCTCGCGACTTCAGACAGCCGAAGAGTCGAACGATCGCCGGTTGCCGCTCGTCCGCCCATGCCCGCCTTCCGGTGTCGCTGCCGCCTCTCGCAGCGCGTCGAGTTCGCGCAGCGTCTCGCGGTACTCCTTGTTGAGCGCTGCCGCCGAACGGGGGTCGGACTCGTCCAGCAGGCGAACCAGTCGGGCCGCTGCCAATTCCAGAGCATCCAAGCGGGAGACCTGAGCTGGATCGGACTCACTGGCCGGCGGAGTCGGCACCAGTGTCAGCTTAGGCGTGCCTTCCTTCGCCCTGCTCGCACGCTTGCGGCAGGTCGCGGAGCAGAACTTCGCCCGGGCAGTGGAGCCAGCGGGCAAGGAGTTGCCGCAGGAAGCGCACTTGCGAAGTGGCATTGCGATCACCTCCTAGTCACGGAACAGCAGGGTCACGCTCGCGATATCGCTGTGCCGATGGGAGCGACAACAGCCCCCGGGTGGGGGGACTCCCGCCACCCCTTCACCATTCGACGAGTGTTGTTACTTGCCGCCGTCTCGCCGCTTCGGCCTTTTGCTGTTTGCGTTCGCGTGTTCCGTTGCCGCGGCGTTGGTTGCATAGGCGGCAGATGGCGCGACCGTTCTCGATGACGTTGCGTCCTCCGAGAGAGTCGGGCTGGATGTGGTCGGGCTCGGCGGAGTTGGGCTGGAGTCCGCGGCTGTAGTCGAGTTGGATGCCGCAGAGTGGGCAGTTGGTGATGTCGTCTCGTTGGGCTTGTCGGAGTACTTCGCGGCGCCAGCGTTTGTACTGGGCTGTGCCGGTGCGGCTGGTGGCCATTGGCCGGATCAGGCGGCGTCCGGGGACGTGGTCTGGCCTTCGGGGGGCATGCCTTCCCGGTTAGGCTGGCTGGCATGGCGAGTGAGGTTCCGCCTTGTGGGCGGTGTGGGCATCCGGGTGGGACCGCAGATGCAGTCGCCGCCGCTGGTGTCGTGCTCGATCAGGTCGTTCACGGGGTAGGTGTGGACGGTGTCCATCACTCCTCGATCGCGTCGCGGGTGATGCTTGCAGTCTCGATGGCGATGGCGTAGTGGAGCAGGCCGAGGGTGTCTTGCTTGCGTAGGCTCGGCTGCCCGCGATGGCGACTTCACGCTCGCCCTCTTCGGTGATCACTTCCATGGCCACAACGGTTCGGGTGGACATCCAGCCGAGCGCTCGGGCTGCCGAGTCGGCGGCGTCGGCGATGGTCTGCAACTGCTCCTGCTCGTCCATGGCCACCTCCCACCGATTGCACCGCGCCTCGCACGCTGCGTGTTGCCCGTCCTCGCTGTTGGCCGTGCCGCCCGGCTCAATGTGTGGGCCTGCCGTCGGCCCTGAGAGTGTGTGTGGTGCGGATGCTGCAGCAGCGAGGACGGGAGAGGACCGGGCGGGACTCGAACCCGCATCTCTCGGCTCCCGCAGGTGCCGAGCGCTCTACCGCATTGAGCTACCGAACCGGCCGGGGATCTGCGCCCGGCTCGCCTGATGTGCAGGACGGTGGTGCACCTCGCAGCCTGTGAAGCCAGAGGCTCCTAGCAGCGTGACCGTCCGTTGGTCCCGGGATACGCCCGAGGTGTTCCCGGCCCATACGTCCGGTGCAGTGAGTTCCAGGTGTGGGACCGCCTGGCCGGTGGTTGCATGGTCGCAAGTCCCGGACGACTCACCCGCGCTAGCGCGAAAGCCGCTACCCGATCATCCCGACGGAGCTACCGTCGGGCTCTCCCGCGCCCACGACCTCACGGGGATCCGAACTTAGGGTGGCCGCTGATTCGGGGCTCAACGGCCGAAGCCACTACCTCAACAGGTGGCCTTTGGGAAGATGTGGGGACGCCAAATGCCCCTCACGTTGTGACACCCCCATAGTAGCGGGTAACCACACCGGTGTCATTCACCACGCCCGGACTTCTCGTCATGATGCTTTCCGGGCGTCGATCTCGGCCTGCAGATGACGCACATCACCCAGCCGGTACACCCATTGCGGTTCGGTGACCAGCCTGCCTTCGCGCCAGGCCGGGTTCTCGATCCGCTCCCGGGGCAGTCCGTGGCGCTTGATCATCTTGTTGATCCGGTCCCTGGTCATGGGTTCGCCAGCGCGGGTGAGGACGAGCACCAGATCGTTCATGGTGAGCATCGCGTCCTCGTTGGCTTCGAGGAGGTCGCGCTGGTGCTGGTCCCACGACGCGGCGTAGCCGCAGACTGTGTCGGACGTGCAGGTGACGGCCAGGTCCCGGTTCGTGACGACGATCTCGGACCGGCAGCGGGGACACATGGTGATCTCCCGGTCCTGGGGACGGTCGACGATCCGGTGCGTCCTCGCCGCAGCCCGGGACAGACGGTAGAGCATGCTTTTCCTGCCCGGCCGGTCCGCCATGATCCGGTGCAGATCACCGAGGGCGGACGCTGCCGCCGGGGACCACAGGATCGGTGCCTCGTCGGGATGCTCGACGTCGCCGCGCCGGTGGCCGTGCGGCGCGAACCGGTGCCCCTTCCTGAGTGCGATCGTCAGATGCTCGATCAGCTCGGGCAGGTCGTACAGGAGCCCATCCAAGACTCGGTCGCAGTCTGGGCACAGGTCGTCTTGCCGGTGGTCGCACATGGTCGGTGTGGGGTCGGGTACCTTCCAGCGGGGGTCTCGTGCCCGCATCCGGTAGGCGGGCAGCCGGTGGCCGGCCAGGTGTTCGAGCTGGCTGATCGTGACCACGGTCGGTTCGGGCCGGTGATGTGTGCGGCATCCGCACTGGCTGGCGGGAAGGTCGGTCAGCGGGCACACAGTCACGGCTGCTCCTCAGGCTGGGGTCGGTCTCGGTGTTCACGGTTGCGGGTGGCGAGCTTCTGCCAGTCCCGGATCTCGCGCGCCCGCCTGACCTCACGGACGCGACGGTTGGGGTTCGCCTTCATAGCCGCCCCATTACGACATCGCGGGTCACTGAATCGAGAGCGGCCATGCGACGGTCTTCGTATAGGCCGTTGAACAGGTCGCTCCGGCGCCTCACCTCGACCTCGACGGCCGCACGCTGATCGGGTCGGCACACGGCGAGTAGGCGGACCTCGGCCTCTTCCCGCTTTATCGCTTCCTTCAGCGGTCTGTCGATTCCGATGGCGGCCAGTACGACAGGCGACCACCGCACCGTGAGTCTCGGATCGCTCATCGCTTGCTCCTTCGGTGCCCGGCTTCGGCACACGCGCAGTGCCAGCCGGTGCGGTCAGAGGTCAGGGTGGGGACGCACGCCGAGCAGTGGCCGGTAGCGCACCAGCCGCAGGAGGACATGTGCTCAGCCATGGCCGCCAGATGCCCCGTCTCGCACGCCCGCGCGAAGCGTGGTCTTGCCCACCTCGCCCGAGTTCTCAGAGATAAATCGTGTTACCTCGCCGCTGGCGGGCGCTGTGGCCTCCGTCGTCGGGGTTACATCCGTGTCATTCAGTGCCTCCCGGAGCGCGCGGGCGCAGTTCCGCTCGGTGTCGAACTCCCACTGCTCAGCGGAGTTGCCGCCGACTTCCGGGGCGTCAGCCCACTCCTCAGCCAACTCCTCGACGCGGGCGATGGTGGCCTCGGCAGCGGCGATCTTGGCGTTGAGCCCGGCCTCGGCCTC
>CAZLJN010000223.1:0-4397 GCA_964559815.1 uncultured Propionibacteriaceae bacterium | reverse complement strand
TCTATTGCACCATCGGTGGCGAGTCCGCCGAGACCGTGCTGCGCAAGTCGGCGGAGAAGGCCACCGCGATCATCGCCGTCGGCGCGTGCGCGGTGTGGGGTTCGGTGCAGGCCTCCAAGCCCAACCCGACCGGTGCGGTGGGTGTCGATCAGATCGTCACCGGTCGTCCGGTGGTCAACGTGGCCGGCTGCCCGCCGATCGGTGAGGTCATCACCGCCACCATCGCCTACCTGCTCACGCATGGCGAAGCTCCCAAGCTCGACAACCAGGGCCGTCCGCTGTTCGCCTACGACCAGCGCATCCACGACTCCTGCCCGCGCCGTGCGCACTTCGACGCCGGTCAGTACGTCCGCAGCTTCGACGACGACGGCGCCCGCAATGGCTGGTGCCTCTACGAAGTCGGCTGTAAGGGCCCGAGCACCTTCGCCGCTTGCCCGATCATCAAGTGGAACGGCGGCACCAGCTGGCCGATCGGCGCCGGTCACCCCTGCCTGGGCTGCACCGAGAAGAACTTCTTCGACAACTTCACCCCCTTCTACCGGACGCTGCCGAACGTCGGCGGCTTCGGCGTCGAGGGCACGGCGGAAGCTGTCGGCTGGGGCGTCGTCGGGGTTGCTGCCGCCGGTGTCGCGATCCACGCCGGTGTCACCGCGGCCGCCCAAGCGGCCAGCCGCAACGCCGCTGCGGGCAACGAGCCCCTGCAGGCATTCGGTGACTCCGAGCGGGTCTGGCTGCCCAATCCCAAGAAGATCGAGACCCCCGCGGACGCGGAGGCACCGGTCGAGACCACCACTGACGATTCCAAGAAGGCGGAGTAAGACATGGCACGCGTAGTTGTTGATCCGATCACCCGGATCGAGGGACACCTCCGCATCGAGTTGGAAGCCGAGGGTGGCAAGATCACCAAGGCCTGGAGCGAGACCACTCAGTTCCGTGGCATCGAGGAGATCGTTCAGGGCCGCGACCCCCGCGATGTCTGGGCCTTCGTCCAGCGCATCTGCGGCGTGTGCACCTCGGTGCACGCCATCGCCAGCATCTCGGCGGTGGAGAACGCCATCGGCTCCAACCCGCCGCCGCAGGCCAAGGCCATCCGCGACCTGGTGCTGACCGCCCAGGAAGTCCAGGACCACTGCATTCACTTCTACCACCTGCACGCGCTGGACTGGGTGGACGTGACCAAGGCCCTGGAAGCCGACCCGGTCAAGACCAAGGCCTTCGCCGACTCGATCGCCAAGACCGCCGGCGTGCCGTCCTGGAAGGGCAACACCGTCGAGCGTTTCGCCGAGGTCAAGGCCACGGTGAAGTCGATCGTCGACTCCGGCCAGCTGAGCATCTTCACCGGCGGCTACTGGGGTCACCCGGCCTACAAGCTGCCGGCCGAAGCCAACCTGATGGCCGTGGCGCACTACCTGGACGCCCTGGAGTTCCAGCGTTCGATGATCCGTATCGTCACCGTGTTCGGGGGTAAGAACCCGCACCCGAACTTCCTGGTCGGCGGTATGGCCTGCTCGATCGACCCGAACAAGTCCGAGACGGTCAACCAGGTGCAGATCGACCAGATCGCCCAGTGGATCGCCGAAGCCGACGAGTTCGTCCACCGGGTGTACCTGCCCGACGCGCTCGCCGTGGTGACGGTCTACAAGGAGTACTTCGACATCGGCGCCTCCACCCCCAACTTCATGGCCGTGGGCATGTCCGGCGCCACCTACTCCGGTGACCCGAACAAGGGTGGCAACACCTCCCCGCACGCTGAGGTCAAGCCCGGTGTGATCATGAACATGGACCTGGCCAACGTCCAGCCGTTCGACCCGAACAAGATCGCCGAAGGCATCTTCTCCGCCTGGTACACCTACGAGGGCGACGCCAAGGCGCTGCACCCGTCGGTCGGCGAGACCACCGTGAAGTACACCGGCCCCAAGCCGCCGTACCAGTGGCTGGGCGACGCCGAGAAGTACACCTGGAGCAAGGCACCCCGCTACGACGGCAAGCCCGTCCAGGTCGGCCCGCTGGCTCGCGTGCTCCTGGCCTACGCCCAGGGTCACAAGCGCACCAAGGAACTGGTCGACTTCGCCCTCGGCGCCATCGGCATCAAGCCGGCCCAGCTCAACTCCACCGGCGGCCGTGCACTGGCCCGCTGCGTGGAAGCGGTCACCTCGGTCGAGGTGCTGGGCACCATCTTCGCCGGCTTCGTCGAAGGCCTGAAGAAGGGCGACATCGACGTGTTCGATTCCACCAAGTGGGAGCCGTCGAGCTGGCCGGCCGAGGCCAGCGGCTTCTCCTTCGTGGAGGTCGCTCGTGGCAACCTGAGCCACTGGGTCACCATCAAGGACGGCAAGGTCGACCGCTACCAGGCAGTGGTTCCGACCACCTGGCTGGCCGGCGGCCGTGACGAAGAGGGACAGCAGGGCCCGTACGAGGCCTCGCTGGCCGGGGACGGCACGCACCCGCTGGCCGATCCCGACCGTCCGCTGGAAGTGCTGCGGACGATCCACTCCTTCGATCCGTGCATGTCGTGTGCGGTGCACGTGCTCGACCCGGAAGGCCAAGAGATCCAGGTCGTGGTGTCATGACCGTCGACGAGCAGGAAGCACCGGCCGCTGAAAAGGCCGCGCTGAAGCTGACGGCAGGGTCGATTTTCACCGCCGGCAAGATGAACGTCGGGCGAGTGCTGGCGATGGCGGCTGCGGCCGCCCCCGCCGGCTCGACCGACCCGGTCGACGTCGTCCTGGCTGATCGCCTGGCCACTGAGCGTGACGACATCCCCATGCCGACCGTCGCTGAAGCCGACGTCGATCCCGCTCGGATGGATCGTCGCTACAGCCTCACCCGGGTGCGCGATCTGCAGCTGCCCGGCGGCAAGGGCACCGGTGACGTCGTGGTGATGCGGGGTGACCTGGCCGCGGTCCTGACCGAGTGCAAGATCAGCCGTGAGGACCGTTCGGTCGCGGTGAAGAACGCCGACCTGTCGTCGCGGCGGGGCTTCCGTCCGCTGGCCGTGGCTTCGGCTCCGGTCGGTGACGGCGACGTGGTGGGTGACTTCACCTTCCAGGGCTACATCGAGCTGCGCTCCACCGCCCCGGCGGGCTTCGCCGACGATGTGGCTGCCAGCCCCGACTCCTGGGCGCGGGTCAACCTGTGGTCGGCGTCGCTACGTCTGCAGCACTGGTCGAACGTGTTGGCCATCGTCGTGCTGAGCCTGACCGGGTACCTGATCATGGACCCGTTCTTCGGCCCGTCGGCGACCAACGACGTCCAGGACGCGGGCTACCTGATGGGGTGGGTGCGGGTGATTCACTTCACCACCGCCTTCCTCTGGCTGGTCGTCGGCGCGGCTCGGGTGGTCTCGGCCTTCCGTTCCCGTGACCGCTACCTGCGGTGGCCGACCTTGTGGCCGCTGAAGAAGTCCGAAGACGTCAAGAACCTCGGCGAGGTCGTCGGACACTACCTCTTCATCCGCAAGCACGCTCCGCTGTACCTGGCGCACAACCCGCTCCAGCAGCTGGGCTACACCGGCATGTACGTGCTGGGCGCGATCCAGATGGTCACCGGTCTGACCCTGTACGGCATGGTGCACAAGAACTCCAACTGGTTCTGGGGCCTGGTCTCCACGCCGGTCGACTGGTTCGGCATCACCAACGTCCGGGTGTTCCACGCGATCATCATGTTCCTGATCTGGGCCTTCGTGATCCTGCACATCTACCTGGCGGTCCGCTCCGATTCTCTCGAGCGGCACGGCGGCATCTCCTCGATGATCAACGGTGGGGTGTGGATGCGGCGCGGCGCGAAGCCGGTTGATTCGCCGAAGATCGGATGATCGGTTCGGTTTAGACTCCCCGGGGTTCGAATGATCGAACCCCGGGGAGTTCCCGTTTCCCCGTTTGCACCTGAAGGACCCGTCATGACTACGCCTGCCAGCTCCCGGCTTCGCCCCGACAGCTCGGACTACCGGCCGCCGTTCGAGCCGGCGGTGGCACCGATCACCGTCCTCGGCGTGGGCAACCTGATCATGGGAGACGACGCCGCCGGCCTGATGTTGCTGGAGCGTCTCCAGGCGGTCGTGGACGATCCCCGCGTCGCCTTCGTTGACGGCGCCACCGGCGGCATGGAGCTGCTGCCGGTCGTCCAGGACGCCACCCGGCTGCTCATTCTGGACGCGGTCGCCGGGCAAGTGCCGGGCACGGTCGTGGAACTGAACGGTGATCAGGTGCCGCGGCTGTTGGCCACCAAGCTGTCGCCGCACCAGGTGGGGCTGCTCGACTTGTTCGCCGCCGCGCGGATGCTCGGCACCGAGCCCAGTGAGGTCAGCGTGGTCGGCATCGTGCCCGGACACGTCGACATGACGATGGCCGTGACCGAGCCGGTGACCGCCGCCCTCGACGAAGGTGTGGGTGCAGCCA
>CAZLJN010000222.1:2491-4413 GCA_964559815.1 uncultured Propionibacteriaceae bacterium | reverse complement strand
CGCCAACACCGGCCAGCTGTGCATCAGCATCGAGCGCGCCTACGTCCACCGCAGCGTGTACCCCGAGTTCGTCGATCGCCTGCTGAAGGCCACCGCGTCACTGAAGATCGGCGTGGGTCACAGCTGGGAGTTCGACATCGGTTCACTGAGTTCGCCGGCCCAGCTCGCCACCGTCGAGGCTCACGTCGCCGATGCGGTCGCCCACGGCGCCACCGTGCTCACCGGCGGCCGACACCGCGGCGACCTCGGCCCCTACTGCCACGAGCCGACCATCCTCACCGGGGTCACCCCCGAGATGGAGGTCTTCTCCGAGGAGACCTTCGGTCCGGTGCTCTCGCTGTATCAGGTCGACTCGATCGATGATGCGATCAGCGCCGCCAACGACTCCCGCTACGGCCTGAACGCCAGCATCTGGTCACGCCGGCACGGCCCCGCGGTGGCCGCGCGGCTGCGCACCGGCACGGTGAACATCAACGACGGCTACGCACCGTCCTTCGGCTCACACGCCGCTCCCATGGGTGGCATGAAGGAGTCCGGTGTCGGACGCCGTCATGGCAGTGCCGGCCTGCTGAAGTACACCGAGGCGCAGACCGTGGCCGACCAGCGACTGCTGCCGATTGCCCCACCACCGGGAGTGAGCAACGAGACCTTCGCCCGGGTGTTGAAAGCGGGCATTGCGGTGATGAATAGGGTGCTGCCATGACGGGGCTGAACCTGACCGGAGCGACCGTGCTGATCACTGGGGCTGGCAGCGGCCTGGGTCGCGAGTTGGCCGTCCAAGCGGCCGGACGAGGGGCCGCGGTGATCTGCTGGGATCTGGTCGGCGACGCCGCCCGTGCCACCGCCGAACAGGTCGGTGGTTCGTGGGCCGAAGTGGACGTCACCGACACCGCGGCGGTGACCGCAGCCGCCGACGGACTCGCGGTCGACGTCCTGATCAACAATGCCGGGGTCGTCACCGGCCGCTACCTGCTGGACGCCTCCGAGGAGCAGATCCGGCGCACGTTCGAGGTGAACACCCTCGCCGGCTTCTGGACGACCCGAGCGGTGCTGCCCGGCATGATGACCCGCGATCGCGGCCTGATCGTCACCATCGCCTCGGCCGCGGGCCTGGTCGGGGTGGCTAAACAGACCGACTACTCAGCCAGCAAATGGGGCGCGATCGGGTTCACCGAGTCGCTGCGCGCCGAACTGCGCGGCTTCGGCAGCCGGGTGCGCACGCTGGTCGTGGCGCCGTACTACATCAACACCGGCATGTTCGACGGGGTGCGAACCAAGTTCCCACTGCTGCTGCCGATCCTGGAACCATCGAAGGTCGCCACCCGGGTACTCAACGCGATCGAATCGGGACGCCAGCAGCTCGTCCTGCCGCCGATGGTGCGGCTGGTGCCGCCGCTGCGAATCCTGCCGCCGGTTGCCTTCGACGTGATTCTCGACCTGTTCGGCATCAATCACACCATGGACCACTTCATCGGCCGTCGCTGAACACCAGATCTACTGGTCGGTATTCGGCCTAGTCTTGACGTATGTCAGGGCTCATCGCTGTGGATGCAGGACAGACCGGGATCCGGTTGCGGTTCGTCGGTGCCGGCGGGGTGCTCGAACACCGCATGCCGGGAGTGCTGACCGACCACCCGCTGCTGCCCCAGCTCGCCGCGGCCATCACCGCCTTCGCCGCAGCCAATTCTCTCGATGATGTGGCCGTCGGTGTCGGCGCCAGCGGCATCACCGTCCCGGACGCCGCCGAGCTGCTCTCACTCCTGGGCGAACTGGACGTCACCAGGGTGGCTTTGGCACACGATGCGACCACCAGCTACCTCGGCGCCTTGGGCGATCAGCCGGGCGCGATCATCGCCGCCGGAACCGGCGTGGTCACCCTCGCCGTGGGCGCAACGGTGGTGTCCCGCGTGGACGGCTGGGGG
>CAZLJN010000222.1:0-2481 GCA_964559815.1 uncultured Propionibacteriaceae bacterium | reverse complement strand
GCTCGGCGATGCCGGCAGCGCCTTCTGGATCGGCCAAGCCGGCCTCAAGGCCGCCATGCGCGCCTTCGACCATCGCGGCGAGTCGACCGTCCTGCTCGACCAGTTGGAGGCCGAGTACGGCGACCCGACCCAGGCCTACATCGCGTTGCAGTGCGATCCGCGGTGGGTAAGCCGGGTGGCCGGCTTCGCCGCCGCCGTGGACACCGCCGCGGCCGCGGGCGATCCGGTGGCCGACCACATCCTGTCGGAGGCCGCGGCCGAGCTCAGCGAGTCGGTGATCGCCGCCCTGCGCGAGGTGGACCTGATGGCCGGCGAACCGCCGGCGGTGTGCACCCTGGGTGGGGTGTTCGGCTCGCCCCGCATCGCTCAGCGCTTCGCCTCGTACCTGCGACTGCACTGGCGGGAGTTGGAGGTCACTCCCCCCGCCGGCACCGGACTGGACGGCGCCCAGGCCACCCTCTCGCTGGCCCCCGACAGCCCACTGAGCGACCTGGTCTCGATCGCCTGGCGGTAGCGCGACCCGTTCGTGGGCGGTTTCGCACCGAACACGGTGCGCAATCACCCGCACTGTCCGCCTCCGCGGCGACCGGCCAGGCCACACACGGCACACCGTTAGGCTTAGCCCGTGCCGCACTCGAACGTTCTGACCAGCTTCGCGGGCGGTAACGCCCTCTCGCCGTTCCGCGCCGCCGCGCTGGTGCGCCGCCTGCAGGCCGTCGCGCCCGGCGTGACCGCCGTCAGCGCCCGCTTCGTCCACTGGGTGGTCAGCGACGCCGCCCTGGAGGCCACCACCGCCGAGACCGTCGGCACGCTGCTCACCTATGGCCCGCCGGCCGGGCCGCTGGCCGAGGGTGCGAGCCGCACCACCGTGGTGGTGGCACCGCGCCTGGGCACGGTGTCGCCGTGGGCGTCGAAAGCCACCGACATCGTCCACAACTGCGGGGTCGCCATCCGGCGGGTCGAGCGGGTCACCGAGTTCACCGTCGCCGCGTCCGGCCCGCTCAGCGAGGACGAACTTGCCGCCTGCGCCGACGTCCTGCACGACCGGATGACCGAGTCGGTCTTCGCCGATCTGGACGCCTCGGCAGCACTGTTCGACGAGCGCGAAGCCGAACCGATGGCCCACATCGACGTCCTCGGCCACGGTCGGGCGGCCATCGAAGAGGCCAACCTCACCTTCGGACTGGCCCTGTCCGACGACGAGATCGACTACCTGGTCACCTCGTTCACCGGGCTGCAGCGCAACCCCACCGATGTCGAGCTGATGATGTTCGCCCAGGCGAACTCCGAGCACTGCCGGCACAAGATCTTCAACGCCGACTTCATCGTCGACGGCGCCGTCCAGCCGTCCTCTCTGTTCGGAATGATCCGACACACCGAAGCCGTGTCGGGCAACGGCACCGTGGTGGCCTACACCGACAACGCCTCGATCATGGAAGGCGGCACCATCACCCGATGGACGCCGGCCGGCACCGATCAGCCCAGCAGCTACGTCGAACGCGCCGAAGAGGTGCACGTGCTGATGAAGGTCGAGACCCACAACCACCCGACCGCGATCAGCCCCTTCCCCGGTGCCGCCACCGGCGCCGGCGGCGAGATCCGCGACGAGGGCGCGACCGGACGCGGCTCGGCCCCCAAGGCCGGCCTGACCGGCTTCGTGGTGTCGAACCTGCACCTGCCCGGCACCGACGAACCGTGGGAGCAGGACCCGTACGGCGCCCCGGACCACATCGCCAGCCCGCTGGAGATCATGACCACCGGCCCGATCGGTGCGGCCGCCTTCAACAACGAGTTCGGACGCCCCGGCCTGGGCGGCTTCTTCCGGGTGTACGAGCAGACCGTCGACGGCGTGCGCCGCGGCTACCACAAGCCGATCATGAGCGCCGGCGGCCTGGGCTCGATCAGTGCCTCGCAGGTGCACAAGATCACCTACCCGTCCGGCACCTTGCTGATCCAGCTGGGCGGCCCGGGCATGCGCATCGGCATGGGCGGCGGCGCGGCCTCGTCCATGGCGTCGGGAGCGAACGCCGCCGAACTCGACTTCGACTCGGTGCAGCGCGGCAACCCCGAGATTCAGCGCCGGGCACAGGAAGTCATCAACCACTGCTGGAATCTGGGCGAGAACAACCCGATCCTGTCGATCCACGATGTCGGCGCCGGCGGGCTGAGCAATGCCTTCCCCGAGCTGGTGGACGGCGCCGGCCTGGGTGCCCGCTTCGACCTGTCCGCGGTGCCGCTGGAGGAATCCGGCCTGGCGCCGAAGGAGATCTGGTGCAACGAGAGCCAGGAGCGCTACGTGCTGGCGATCGCGCCGGAATCGCTGCCGCAGTTCGCTGCCCTGGCCGAGCGCGAACGCTGCCCCTTTGCTGTAGTCGGGGTGGCCCACGACGACGGCCAGCTCGTCCTGGCCCCGGCCGAGACCGACACGTCCGGCGATGATCGGCCCATCGACATGCCGATGGAGGTGCTGCTCGGTAAGCC
>CAZLJN010000221.1:0-4415 GCA_964559815.1 uncultured Propionibacteriaceae bacterium | reverse complement strand
ACATCGGCGACGTGACGCCGGGGCACCACCAGGGTGTGACCGGCATGCCAGGGGCTGATGTCGAGAAAGGCCACCGCGACATCGTCGGCATAGACCTGCCGAGAAGGAATGTCACCGGCGATGATGGCGCAGAACAGGCAATCCATAGCGCTCAGCGTACGGGGAAACCGGCTGAGGCCAGGCCCGCCTTCACCTCGGCGATCGACAGAGTTCCGTAGTGGAAGACGCTGGCGGCCAACACCGCATCGGCTCCGGCGTGCGCTGCCGCGACGAAATGCGCCACCGTGCCGGCCCCACCGGAGGCGATCACCGGCACATCGACCACCGCCTTGACCGCAGCGATCATCTCCACATCGAACCCGTCGGTGGTGCCGTCGGCGTCCATCGAGTTGAGGAGCACCTCCCCGGCTCCTCGCTCGGTGGCCTCTTTGGCCCACGCGATCGCATCCAGCCCGGCGGCGCGGCGACCGCCGTGCGTAGTGACACCGAAGCCGGACGGCTGCCCGGCTTCGCGACGCGCGTCCAGCGACAGCACCAGGACCTGGTTGCCGAAGCGGTGGGCGATCTCGTCGATCACCGGCGGTCGGGTGATCGCGCCGGTGTTGATGCCGACCTTGTCGGCGCCGGTGCGCAGCAAGGTGTCGACGTCCTCCACACTGCGCACTCCCCCACCGACCGCCAGCGGAATGAACACCGTCTCAGCGGTGCGTCGCACCATGTCGAAGGTGGTCGCCCGCCCTTCACTGGAGGCCGAGATGTCGAGGAACACCAGTTCGTCGGCGCCCGCACGTCCGTAGGCCGCGGCCAGCTCCACCGGGTCGCCGGCGTCACGCAGGTTGAGGAAGTTGACCCCCTTGACCACGCGTCCGTCGTGGACGTCCAGGCACGGGATGACCCTGATTGCGAGCGACATGGCTTCAGGCTAGCGACCGCGCGGGAGCCCCACCGCCCAGGGCTCCCGCCTGGGACGAATCACAACCCCGGGAGCCGGGGGAAGCGCTTGAGCTTGGAGTTGCGGGCGTAAAAGCCCCAGAAGCGCTTCAACCAATGTCCGACCACCGGCAGTGAGATGGCGTACTGCCTGGTGGTGCTGCGATAGACCAGCACGGCACCGTCACCGGTATCCATCAGGCACAGGATCGACACATGCTCGGCGTAGCCGACCCGTTCGTTGCGACCGGACTCGGCGTTGATGATGTTCGCCGCGGCCGCGTGTGCCATCGCTTCAGCCACATGTCCCTGTTTGGCACGGAAGTCGGGGCCGCTCAGTTCGGCCACATCACCGACGGCGTAGACGTTCGAGGTGCCGTCCACGAGGGTGTTCGCATCGATCTTGAGGAAGCCGGCCTCGTTCACCGGCAGACCCGAGGCCGTGACCACTGGATGCCCCACCCCGCCGGGAATGAAGATGATCAGATCGGCGGGGAGCGTCGTCCCGTTGGCGAAGGAGATGCCATCGGCTTCGAAGGTCGTGATCGGAGAGCCGACCTGCTGGTGGATGCCGCGGGCCACCAACTGCGGTCCGATCTTGGCCAGGGCCTTCTCCCCCATGCGCTGGCCGGGAGTCGCCATCGGCGCGAAGAAGGTGAGTTCGAACGCATCGCGCATGCCCCGGCGTCGCAGCAGATGATCGATGTTGAACAGGATCTCGAAGGCCGGCCCGCCCCGCATCGCCGAGGGGTCCTTCGGGTTCGCCCCGAAGCCCACCGCGATCCGGCCTTCACAGTGCTCCAGCAGGGCGTCGACCCGGTCGCGGATCTCGATGGCTTGGGACGGGCCGGCGCACAGCGACAGGGTGTGCTCGGCTCCCGGTGGCGTGGGCTTGCCCGCACCCAGCGCGACGACCAGGTAGTCGTAGTCGAGTACGTCCGCGCCGACGGTGACCTGATTGGCCTCCGGTGCGATCGCGGTCACCGCGTCGACCCGAACCTTGAAGCCGTGGGCGGACGCGATCTCGGCCAGTTCCACTTTGGTGCGCGACGGCGCGATGGTCCTGGTCGGCGTCCAGATCGACACCGGGAAGAGGTGCAGGAAGCTGCGTTCGGACACCACCGTGATATCGAATCGGCGCGTCTTCGCCAGTGCGATTGCCGCCTCTACTCCGGCGAAGCCGCCGCCCAGAATCACCACCCGCGATGTGGCCGCTGTCGTTGCCATCCTGGCCTCCTCTGCCCACTCATGCCGATCCCACCGATCTGCGGTGGCCGAGTTTTGCGTCCGGCGGCAAGTCGCAGCAAGCACCTTTGCCGGTATGGCAAAGTGGCCCCATGTCCGACACCTTTGATGACGCCATCCCCGCCGTCGGCCCCCGGCTCAGGCGCTTGCGTACACGCACCGCGATGACTCTGCAGCAGGTCGCCGATCAGACCGGGATCTCGATCAGCACGCTGTCACGGTTGGAGGCCGGTCAGCGCCGTCCGACCTTGGAGTTGCTGCTGCCGTTGGCCCGGGTCTATCGAGTCAGTCTGGACGACCTCGTCGGAGCACCGGCCACCGGCGATCCGCGGATCAGCCCGCGACCGGTGGTTCGCCGCGGCGGCGCGACCTGGATGCAGTTGGCGAAGAACCCCGGCGGCGCCAACGCCTTCAAGCAGGTGCTGCCGGTGGAGACCCCCGCCAGCCGTCCCCGCGAGCTGTGCTCCCACGAAGGCTACGAGTGGGCCTACGTCCTCAACGGCCAGCTGCGACTCACCCTCGGCGACTCTGACTACCTCCTCAACCCGGGAGAGGCTGCGGAGTTCGACACCAACACCCAGCACGGCTACGCCAACGCCGGCAGCATTCCGCTGGAACTCCTGGTGATCTTCGGCGGACAAGGCGACCGGGTGCACCTGCGGGTTCGCGCCTCGCGCTAGTCCTCCAACGGGGCTGCGTCAACGACCCCGCGACGGATCCGGAAGATGGCCTCCTTGGCGACCTTCCGCAGCGGGCCGACGCCGACCGCGTCGGCGACCTGACCGGTGGCATCGGCCACCTGTCGGGCCCAACGGACGAAGTCACCGGCGGTCAGGCCGGAAATCGCCAGCACCTCGGCGAGTTCGGCCCCACCCACCCAGGCGTGGATCGCCTCGGCGAAGCCGATCTCCGGCTCGGAGGCACTGGGCAGGCGGTGGTCACGCTCGGTTAGGCAGACCGCACGCCACACCTTGCGCAGTCGGATCCCGGCAGCCTCACTGGCCCGATCCGGCATCCGCGCCGGCTCCCGGCGATCACCGCGGGCCTCGAAGACCAGGCAGGAGATCACCGCAGCCATCTGGGCGGCATTGAGTTCGTCGAAGACCCCGTCACGGATCGCCTCGGCGGTGACCAGGTCGAGTTCGGAGTAGAGCCGGGCCAGCATGCGTCCAGCGTCGGTGACTGCGGTGCCGCCGTCATTCAGATAGCCCATAGACTCCAGCACCAGGCAGATTCGATCGAAACGCACCGCGATGGTGTTGGTGCGTCGATCCGCTTGCGCCTGCAGACTCTCGTTGTCCCGCTCGGCACGCAGGGCGGCCTCGGCGTAGCGGGCGTGGACCTCCCGATCCGGGCAGGCATGGACGGGGTGAGTCTTCAGCTCGGCGCGCAACTCGGCCACCTGAGCCATCGCATCGGCATCGGCCCCGGTCGCGCTCACCGGCGGTGCGAACTCGGCGGACTCCACCCGTTGCCGCAGCGCGGCGGCCAGATTGCGACGCGAGGCCGGCGAACGCAGATCGAAATGCTTGGGCACCTTCACCCGTCCGGCCACCGTCGGCGGCTCGGGGAAGTCGACCACACTCAGCCGCTTCACCTGCCGATCGGCGGTAAGCACGGTCGGGCCGTCCATGCTGCGTCCGGTCTCGACCACCACCGCCCAGCCGCGATGGCGCTTGGCCGGAATGTCGATGATGTCGCCCACCTTCAACGTCGCCAGCACCTGCAACGCCTCGGCACGCCGGTCCGAGCGCCGCAGCCGCGCCGCTTCGGCCTCGAGCGCAGAGATGCGTCCCCGCAGCCGGAAGTAGGCCGCGGCATCTCCCCGGTCACAGGCGACTTCGCTCCAGTCAGCGGCGATCCGGGCCTTGTTGGCAGTGATCGAGCGAGCCAGTCCGACCACCGATCGGTCGGACTGGAACTGGGCGAATGACTGCTCCAGCAGGGTCCGGGCGCGCTCGCGTCCGACCGTGGCCACCAGGTTCACCGCCATGTTGTAGGTCGGCTGGAAGCTGGACCGCAGCGGGTAGGTGCGCCGCGACGCCAAACCGGCCAGCGCCCGCGGATCGAGGCCCGGCTGCCAGCAGATCACCGCATGACCCTCGGTGTCGATGCCGCGTCGGCCCGCACGTCCGGTCAGCTGGGTGAACTCGCCGGCGGTGATGTCGGCGTGGGTCTCGCCGTTGTACTTCACCAGCTTCTCCAGTACGACGCTCTTCGCCGGCATGTTGATGCCCAGG